>CAZXSA010000007.1:0-45864 GCA_964642815.1 uncultured Planctomycetales bacterium
AGGCGCATCCGTGCCCGAGCCCGGCCCGGGGCCACCTCGACCACCTCGATGCCCAATAGCCGGGCCAGTTGGTCATGGGTGTTGAAATACGCGCGAATTGTCTCCAAGTCTCCCGACGGCGTGCTCATGGTAGCCTCCATAAACAACAATGTACTTATCCAAGGCGGTCGATTATAACCCGAAAAGGGATCCTTTGGGCTTTCGGACGGCGATGGCCGTGAAGGAACGAATACGGCTGAATCGAGATGACGGCTGGACCGAGATGACGGCTGGACCGAGATGACGGCTGGACCGAGATGACGGCTGGACCGAGATTCCTATCTCGGTCCCATGGTTCAGGGATTCCTATCCCATTCGCAGTCAAAGGAAGGGATTCCCCCCGCGGGAAAAGGAACGAGAGCGGATTCTCGTTCCAGCAGCTATCTTCCGAGGCTTACCGTCCCTCTCGTTCGTTTCCCGACGCAACGGTGATGGTAAACAAATCCCATTCATTCTAATGGATAGTATTGCGCCATGTACCGGTGCTGTGTTGAATAGAGCAGCAGATACCAGTGTATACCAGAACAATGTTCTTGTACCATGAACACGCAATGGAATCTGCAACATATCCCTCATCTCCGTTTCATTATATACCAAGTGAATCTATGAGCGCTTAAAAACACCTTGTCGGCTGTCATCGACGCCGATCGCAACATACTGTATGGGGGGACAATAAGATAATCATGACTAGCGGCAATAATAACAGCATCGTTGGTTCAGGAATTTGCAGAACATAAATCATATCATCGGTTGCATCTGAAACGTATAGTAATCCGTCGCTTATTGCGAGACCCACAGGTTCTGGCCCCGGCGCTTGGTAAGTATTCAGAGTTGTTCCTGTACTCGGTTCAATCCGGGATAGATAGCTTCCGTCATCACGGATATAGTGTACGAGCCAAAGGAATTGCCCATCGTATGCCAAGCTCGATGAAAAAAAGGGATCTTTCGTGAAAGTTTTAATCACCTCCATCGTGGAAGGGTTTATTTTAACTAATTGGTGACCGTCGGTTTCACTGATCCAAAGATAACCGCCCCCGAAGGTGATGCCCGTGGGACTGGCGACCGGCAAGTCGAAATATTCCAATACCGAGCCGTCGATGGGGCTAAACCTGGCAAAAAAAGGCATTTCCGAACCCAGGCCGGAGACGCCATACACATACTGCCCGTCATAGGCCAGTCCATTGGGCCCGCCCGTATACGGCCCCGTATATTGGTTTCTCAGATCGCCGTTTTCCGGGTCAACGATGGAAAACATGCTGGGCCGGCCTACGCCCCAGATCCACAAATCTCCATCAACAAAGGTCAAACCTTCCGGCGTGTCCTCCGGGGTCGCAAACTGACGGACAATCGGCAACGAACTTGCCTGTGTTGATGTGCATAGCCCCACGACCACCGCCACGATCATCCCTTTTCGCCAAGACATATTATTCCTCCTTGAAATTCCCCGACCATCACCATGATCGGCCGATCGCGCATCCGGCCGTCATCTATTTCATGCGCCGGCCGTTATTCAAAAACCACGTTGTCGCGAATATGATTGTCCCCAAAAAAACGGCGCAAACTACATACTACCCCCGGGCGCTATTGACAGGCGTCAAAGCCCTGCTTTTGCCTCCGTAAACCTACGCTTATGATATAATCCGTCCAAGCATGCTTGTCAAGTAAATAAATCCGCAAATTCCGAACAATCTTAAATACGTACTTCTACGTAGATGGCGACCGCCGCGTCGGGCGGCTGGACCGAGATTCCTATCTCGGTCCCATGGTTCAGGGATGCCTATCCCATTCGCAGCTAAAGGAAGGGATTCCCCCGCGGGAAAAGGAACGAGAACGGATTCTTGTTCCAGCAGACTCCCGATCCTCCCGTCGTCCCCTACCCGCATCTGCCGCTCGTTACCTTGCTAACTTCGTTGCTCGCTAGCTGGTATACATCCATCGACTCACACGAGCAAGGCGCCACTTGTATTTGTATGCGTCCACCGTGATCGTTCCTTGCTGGCGCTTCGGGCTGGTAGAGGGGAACCCTTGCTTGCGCTTTACGGTACACAGTTGCACGGTCTACCATAGCCCCAAACAAAATCCCAAGGTCTTCGAGAGACCATGGCAGTTGCCGATCCGAACCGACCGAGAAGGATGCTCCGCTGTTGATCATTTAGCCCGAAGGTTTCAGCGGGTCTTGTCGGCCAGGAGCTTTCGCACCTGTTCGAGCCAAGCTTCGTCGGGCAGGGCGTAGGGGCGGAATTTTTCGAGCAGGCCCTGTTCCTCGCTGTAGAACAGAGCGCGGTAAAAGCCCAGTTTGTTGGCGATCGGCGAGTCGATCAGGTTGCTCGAATCGGCGGCGCTCATCTGAAAGAGAATGCGATTATCGAATTCGCCCATGCTCTGGCGATCCAGGGTTCGCTCCAGCGAGGCCGGCGTATCCGCCCAGGTCAGCACGTGCAGGCCCAGCGGCGGGCCCTCGCGGAGCAACTCGGCAAACTGTTTGTCGGGGTTCGGCGCTTTACCCTCCTCGTCGGACGAGAAGCTGAAATCATCCTCGCGCCGCCGAAGCATCCGATAGCGCTGCAGAGCGTAAACCAGCACGTAGATGGCCGGCGCACGGGGGTCATCGGACTCCTGCCGCGCTTTCAACTCGTCGGCCAGTTCGGCGATCGCCTCGGGAACATCCCGCCAACCGACCAGCTTTGTCGGGTGAGGAAGAATTTCCGAGAGTCGCGGCATGTACGTCGCCCAGGGCGCATCCGTCGGGCTGCCGTCGAGAATCACGAATCGGGCCGTATCCGGCGCTTGCTGGGAGGCCAGGGCGATCAGGGCCGCGGCCATCATGGCGATGGCCGCGTCGTCCCGCTGGCCGACCATGAGCAAATTAGCTCCGCTCTGCCGTCGGAAAGTAACCGTCGTCGGATCCTTGATGGCCACCGCCTCGCCCAACCAGACTTGCGGCGCGGAATTGACCGCCACCCATTGTGGGGCGCTGAGCGTTTCAACGAGGAAACGATTCTTACGGATATCCGCCGGAGCGTTACCCTCGAAAACAATCAACGACGGGCGCGGCCGTCCCTCGCGACGGACTCGCTCGGCGATCTGCTCCAGGTAAACATCGCGCGTTTCGTCCGACAGCCAGGCAGTCTGGAACGGACAGTTGCCCTGCACCAAACCCCCGGCATCGTTATAGATCGCCTCGCCCGGTCGCGACAACAACCGGGCGGCGAGGTTGCCCTCTTCCAGGATGAGTTGCGAATCGGCCTCCGAGCATTGCAGGGCGATGCGAACGGCCATCTGTCCGAGCGTGCTGCGGGACAGGCCGGCCGTGCCCCCCAGCGTCTGCGAGCCGAGTAACGTATGAATCCCGAAGGCCCGACCCTGACGCACTAGCCGATCGAGCAGAATGGCCGCGTCCTGGGCCAGTTTGTCATCCTCGGAAAAGAAAATCTGAAACTCATCCACGATCAGCAGGGTTCGCGGCAACTTGGCCCCGGTGGTCTGGCGGTAAGCGGCGATGTCCTGCACGCCCGCCTGACGGAACAGTTGGCCACGATGTTCCATCTCCTGGTCCAGGCGCTGCAAGACGCTCAGCCCGAACTCGCGGTCGCTCTCGATGGCCACCGCCCGGGCGTGGACCAGCTCGTTGGTCGCGTACGTTTTGAACTCGACGCCCTTCTTGAAATCCACGAGGTAGAATTCCACCTCGTCGGGCCCGTACCACAAGGCCAGGTTGGTGATCAACACGTGCAGCAGCGTCGATTTGCCCGAGCCGGTCTTGCCCGCGATCAACGCATGTTGGGCGACGCCGCGCCCGAGCGACAAATGTTGCAGCCGCACCGCGCCGCAGCGGCCGATCGGGGCCTGCAACGCCGACGAGCTGTCGCCGCGCCACCACTTGTCTTGCGCGGGAGCGATGATCTCGAACGGTACCTCGACCCGATTGGAGCGTTTGGCCGCCTCGCCCACCTTGTGCATGATGGCGGTCATCCGTTCTTCGTCGGGCGGCTCGTCCAGGGCAAGCGTAAAATGCTTGAAAACCTCGTCCTGCCAGACAAAACGCCCGTCCTGAAATAGCAGATGCACGGCGTGCTCTTCGATATCCTTCATCTCGATGCCCGCGGGCAGGCTTTGGCGTCGATCGTGGGCGATCAGCGTGTACACCCCGCATCGGGCCCCGCTGCTGACGATGCTCATCAACCGTCGGGCGGCCTCCTCGTTGAAGTTTACCGGAAAGTTGGCGACCACTAAAAACCGGTACGGCTCGGCCAGTTCGCCGGCCTGGGCATTGTAGGCGTCGATGGTGTCAAATTCGTTACGCAGATACTTCTGAATCACGTTCTCCATGTGGTTGGTCAGGTCGCCCAGCCGCTGAGCGATGTGCTCGCTTTCCGTCCAGATACGGCTGGCCACCAAGGCTTCCTCGTAGTCGGCCAGATGCATGAAGCCCGCGAAATTCTGCCCCAGCCCCACCGGATCGATGATCGTGAAGCGCACCCGCCCGGCGGGCAGGGCGGTCAGCAGGCGAACCATCACCGCCCGCAACGCGGATAGAGCTTCGTCCCGGCCTTGAGCGCCGGTTTGCAGCAGGAGCGAACCATGCTCGGGCAAGGACAGCAAGGCCGGCACGAACACGCGGTCCGCGTTCCCCGTTTCGGCCGTGAGTAATTGGCGCGGGCCCGCGGCCAGCCTGGCGAGATCCACCTCCAGCCGGCCGAAGCAGATGGCGTCGGAAAATTCGCGCGGCGGTGTCCATTCGGCCCAGAGAGGATCATGCCAGTCGGCCAGCACCCGAGGATCGATGCGTCCCATTCGTTCCCGAAGTGCTCTAAAAACCTCCAGACTTTCCCGCCAGCGATCTTCCAGGCGACGGTGGTCTTCCGCATGATGCTTATCGAATTCGGCCGTACGTTGTTCATATTGCTCGCGCAATCGAGTCAGGCGGTACTCGCGCTGCTCGGCCAGCTTGGGTAACAGTTGAGCGTGTTCCTCCTCCACTTGCCGCAGACCTTTGTCCCGCCGATGGTGGATCTCGTCCTTGAGTCGATCGAAGGCTTCCTCCAGACTTTGCAACGCCGCGATCCGCTTGGCGTCGGCCTCTTTCATCGCCGCATCGTAGCGTTCGCGGGAGGCCTGGTTCTCGCGCTGTTGTTGGGCGACCACTTCCTCACCGCGACGTTTTCGCGTTTCCTCGGCCAGGACCATACGCTGCCGCACGGCCAGCTCGGCCATCGCCAGGGCCCGATGTAATGGTCGGTACAGGGCGTAAACCTGGGCGCGCCCCGAACGCTTCAAGGCCCGCCCCGCCGCCCAGGATGCCGCCAGCGTAAGCACCAACGCCACCGGGCCGGTCACCACGAGCGTGGGCCAGCCCGGGACACGTAAAAACTCCAGCACGCCCATCAGACCCACCGCCGCCAGGCAAAGCAGCGTGACATTCACCACCGGGCGAGCACCGACGAACAATTTCGGGGTCTTCAACGCCTCCATCCGTTCCACGTTTTCCACCGCGGTCGCATAATGCGTATTGAACTCGGCCGCGGGATTGTCGGATATCAGGGTCAGCGATTCCTTCGGAGGCAGGTCGGGCGGCGGCGGCAGGTGGTACGCCATCAGGAGCCATTCCGCCCGTTGGCTCACCTCGGCCAGTTGCCGTTGATGGCTCTTCGTCTCGCTTTGAACATGTTCGAATTCGCGGGCCAGCTTTTCCTTGGCGCCAATGGCTACCGTTTCCGCCAACCAGACTTCGTGGTCGTGTTCGCGCTTGGCCGCCCGCTTGCTAGTATCGCACTCGTGCAGGATGCGCGCCTTTTCCGCGTGATTGTTATGGCGCAACAGGCGCAGGTCCGATTCAAACAACGATTCGATTTGTTGGATTTGCTCCTGATGCCGGTTATCCGCCTTCTCCCGCGCCGTTCGGGCGTGCTCCTCGATTTCGGTGTTTTCTTCCTGGTATTTTTGTTGGAGGGTTTCGGTATTTTTGTGGTACTGACGCTCGATCTGCGTTTCCGCGGGTTGCACCGCCTCGGCCGCCAGGCGAAGGATCTCCCGCAAGGCCGACCGGGCGAGTACGCCCCGCTCGCCCGCTACGCCCGGCGCCGGTTCGTGCAAATACTCTTCGAGAAAATCACGCATCAAATCGCTACTCGTTTACCGGAGCGATCGATCCGCTCCGGCGGTCATGATCAATCATTCAACCGCAATCGCGCCGAAGCTGGTTCAGGACCGCGCTTAACCGGTCCATCGCCTGTTCCGCGTTGCGCAACGCCGTCAACAGCGGGACCATGAATGCCTCGTTGAACTGGCGACTGTTTTCGTCGTGCCAGTATAACAGGGTCTCCTCCCAGGTAATCTTAAGATCCTTCATGGCCCGCTTGAGCTTCGCGCTACCCGAGCTTGCACTCATTATTGACCCCATGCAAACAAGTTCAACCTTCGCCTTGCCGGACGGCGGGCTTATCTGTCGCGGATGCATCCGCGACAGATTTCGCCGATGGCCAGACCACCCGGTCGCGGGCGTCGAGGATCGCTTCCAGGCCGAGGCTGTTCAAAACCACCAGGCAACCTCGGGGCAGATTGAGGATTTCTGTCCAGTCCGGCCTCTGCCGCAAAATCTCGCCGGCCGTGACGACGACGGGCGGATCGGCCGAATTCCCCTCGCGAGCCCCGATATACCAGCATCCCGCCGGTTGCGACGGCAACGCCACTCGTTCAAGATAGATGCGCTCCCGCTCCCAGCCGTCGGCCGCCATTATTATTGTATCCAAAGGCGAGATGGGGCTGTACTCGATGTCCAGATCAATAATCGCGTCGCGCTGCGCTGGATCGAGATGAGGCCATTTCAACTCCGTGAAAGGCGGTTTTTCCGGTGAATGGCCGTCGAGCAGCGTCGGTTCAGGCGTGCGCTCGCGCAATTGTCGATAAACGACCGTCGACGGATCGGGAGGTGTCACGGGTTCCGGACGGGCCATGCCGCCAGGCACGGGACCGGCCGTTGCCAACCCCTCGGCGATGGGCGCGCCTACCGCGAAATAGGCTTCCAGCGCGGTGATCATCTGGTCCAGACGGGCCAGGCTCCGCGGCACATCCGCCTCGATATAGCGTCCCAGCTTCTGGACCACGGCCTTGTATTCATCGGCTTCCTTGTCCAGTTGCCGCAGCCAACGACGCACATGGGCGATTTTTTGCTCGGCTTCCTCCAGTCGCCGCTTGGCCGCGTCCGCGGCTTTCTTCTCGTCCACGCAGGAATACCGCCCGCCCAGCGGTGTCTTCTCGTTCTGCCTTTGTTTCAGAACCAGTTTGGCTCGATGATACAGTTCCGTTCGTTTACGTAACTCGCCCTTCCAGTAGATTTGTTGATCCTGGTGCAGCCAGTTGCGCGTACGATGGATGTCCTGTTCGGCCTCGGACATGGCCGTCTGGATCAGTTCGGCGTGCCGACAGAGCTGAATGTGGAATTCCTTCAGCCGCTCGACCGAATCCACTCGGGCCTGTTCGCTCATGCCTACATCCTCAGGCAACCTTTTTTATGGACACCCCACCGTGTATATTTCCGTGGCGTCCGCCATGCGCCCGCCCCTGGTCGCGCCCTCTTCTCCTCATTCCCAATGCGAATCGCGCGGAGCCCTCGCCTGATGCCTCCAACCCGCCGGCCCCCGGGCCAACCATGCGGCTAATGCTGCTGCAAGTACTCCTCGATGTGGCCGGCCTTTTTCATCAGGAAGGCCACGTGTCGATCGGACAATTCAAGGAATCGTCCCAGAGTCTTGATGGTCTGCTCGAATTCCTCGGCGAACTTGCGCTGCTCCTGATCGCGCCAGCTTTTCTCAAGGGTATGCATGCGTGACTGCAAGCCGGCCATCAGGGTTTGTAGGTCGGAGGTGAATCGCTTCAAATCCCGGGCAAACCGTCGCAACTCCGCAGGATCTACGTAGGCTTGGGCCATATCCAACCTCCCGCCGGCTCGTTATCCGTCCATCTACTTCCCGTGCGCGCCGGCTATCTGCTCCTAAGGGGTACGCAAGGGCACGGCTGGTCTTGATCTATTTTATCCGATATTGACGCAAAAATGAAAACAAGAAAAAGGGGAACCATGAAGCCGGGCGGTGTCAGGCTTATTATGGGGAGAAACCCAGGCCGGGTTGACTATTGGAGGATTCTTTGCGTTCTGTTTGCGTCTGTCCGCTCTTGTGCTCCCTTGATTCCATCTCCAGCCATGCCTGCCCTTATGGGCTTACTCAGGCATCAACCAGTTTCTCGCGGATGGCGAATCGGGCCAAATCAACGCGGTCGTGGATATCCAATTTGCACATCAGACTGTTGCTGTGTCGGTTCACCGTGTTCACCGCGATCCGCATCGCATCGGCGATTTCCCTTTTGGACAGACCTCGGGCCAGGCAGCGCAGTACCTCCAGCTCGCGCGGGGTCAGCATCGCCGCCCGACTGTAGCCCGGGTGTCCCAGGCGCACCGCCTGACGGTCGATGACGATGCGGGATTTCACCTCGGGCGAAAAATAGAACGTCCCACCCGCCACCTGGCGAATTGCCTGCAGGAGCGCGGCCCGCGGCTCCGACTTGGTCACATAGCCCCAGGCCTGCGCGTCCAAGGCCTGTTCGATGTAGCGATCATGGTAAAAAGCGCTTAGGAAAATGATCCGGCTGTTCGGGCTTTTTTGCTGGATGACGCGGGCCGCCTCGAAACAACTCAGCCCCGGCATGTCAATATCCATCAGAACGATGTCCGGTTGCAGGTCGACCGCCCGCTCGGCCGCCTCACCGGCGTTGCCCACGTCCGCCAGAACGCGCAGCCCCGGTTCGCGTTGCAGCGATTCGGAAAGCATCTGGCGAAGCAGGAAATGATCGTCGGCCAGCAAGATCGTAATCACCTGCTCCCCTGTTTCCGGTTTCCAGGAGCCGAAAGAAGCCCCCTGTTCCCAAACGGCCTCGTCGAGATACATGGTCCCAGTCCCGTCGCTAACTTGAAAAAGTGCCCTTTGTAAGGAAGGCAACCGTTCTTGCCAATTATTTCGGTTTTTCTTTATTAAATCATGATAGGGTATTTACCTAAGTGTGACGCTTTTTGGCCGACGGAAATCCGTAACCGACTACCATCGTGCAATTTGCGATGATGGATTATTAACCTTACTATTAAATCCGCGCGGTTATCGGATGGTCAAGACCGTGCCTGGAAAGCGGCCTAATGCGAATCAACCTTTTATGTATCGGGGATGTGGTGGGTCGGCCGGGGCGATATGTCCTGTCCCAGGCCCTGCCTAGTCTGATCGCCCAGCACGAAATCCACTGTGTGATCTGCAATGCGGAAAACATCGCCGCCGGCTCGGGTCTCACTCCGCAACTGTATGAAAAACTTCTGCGTTACGGGGTAAACCTGATAACCTTGGGGGACCATGTTTATCGTAAGATGGAGATCATTCCCGTGCTGGAGAGGGCGGAGAACATCGTGCGGCCGGCGAATTATCCGCCGGGATCGCCCGGCCGGAACGTGGCCGTCTACGAAACCCGGCTCGGACCCAAAGTGGCCGTCGTCTCTATTTTGGGTCGGCTGTACATGCGCCCACAGGTGGACTGCCCCTACCGTACCGCCGACGAGATCCTACGGCAGTTGCCCTCCGACGTGCGTATCGTGGTCGTCGATATGCACGCGGAGGCCACCAGCGAGAAAGTCGCCATGGGTTGGCACCTCGACGGGCGGGTCAGCCTGGTGTTCGGTACCCATACTCATGTGCAGACCGCCGATGAAACCATTCTGCCGGGAGGGACTGCTTACATCACCGATCTGGGAATGACCGGGCCGTATCACTCGATCCTTGGTCGCCGCAAGGACCGGGTGCTCAAACATTTCATGACCAACCTGCCCGCGCCCTTTGACGTGGCCACCGAAGATCCCCGCCTGTGCGGTGTCGTGGTGGGTGTCGATGATCAGAGTGGCCGGGCCTTGGAGATCAAACGTATCTGCGTGGTCGGGACCGATCTGGAACAAATGGAGCAATTCGATAGCAGCGAAGGGCAATAAACCACCGCGATCCCTGTTCGATCCGGAACTTATGACCGGCCTCGACAAACCCGCGCCTGCTCCGGCGACCATGACGGTCAGCCAACTTAACGCGGCCATCAAGCGGGCTCTGGCCGACCATCTGCCGGGCACCGTCCATTTGACCGGTGAAATCAGCAATCTCACCCGACCGGCCAGCGGCCATCTGTATCTGACGTTGAAAGACGAGAGCAGCGAGATTCGGGCGGTCATGTGGCGGTCGGCCGTGACCAGCCTCAAATTCAAACCCGCCGACGGCCTGCAAGTGATCGCCACCGGCAGTATCGATGTTTATGAGCCGCGCGGCCAGTACCAGTTTTATATTCGTAAACTGGAACCGCGCGGCGTCGGGGCTCTCGAACTGGCCTTCCGCCAACTCTGTGATCGGCTGGCCCGCGAAGGGCTTTTCGATCCGGCCCGCAAGAAGCCGATCCCCCGTTACCCTCGGCGCATCGCCGTGGTTACCAGTGAAACCGGCGCGGCGATTCGCGATATTCTGCATACTCTGCAGCGCCGGTTTCCCTGTGTATCCGTGCTGCTGCACCCCGTCCGCGTGCAGGGGGAGGGCGCGGCGGAGGACATTGCGGCGGCCATCGGCCGACTCAACGATCAAGCCGATCGACTCGGGGGCATCGATGTTATGATCGTTGGCCGTGGGGGCGGATCGCTCGAGGATCTGTGGGCGTTCAATGAGGAGATTGTGGCCCGGGCCATCCTTGCCAGTCGGATTCCGGTCATCAGCGCGGTAGGCCACGAAGTGGATGTCAGCGTTTCCGATCTGGTGGCCGACCTGCGGGCCCCAACACCCACCGCCGCCGCCGAATTGGCCGTCCCCGTTCTTGATGAGGTGTGGACCCTGCTGAACGGCCTACAAACGCGGACCGGTCGCGCGGTCCGCCATCAACTCGATCTGGCCCGCGCCCGTCTTGACGTACTGGGCCAAACCGCGTGGCTGCGCGATCCGCTGATTCCCATTCGCAAGGCCGAACAGCGTATCGACGAAGCCTCCGCCCGGTTACGTTATGCCGGCCAGCAGCGGATTAGCCTTGCCCGCCGGCGACTGCATCAGATGGAAATGATTCTCGGGCGGATACAACCCGCGGCTTTTCTATATCTCCAGTACAATCGCCTGGATGGCATGATTCATTGTTTGCAGCGGGTTTGCGATCTGTTTCTGCGCCAGCGCGGGCAACGCATCGAAGCTGCGCGGAACCATTTGGAAAGGCGCCATCCGCTTGAGCGGATTCATCGGCATATCGAAAAGGTCGAGCAGTCGCGGCGACAACTGGACCGCGCCGGCCGTCATCGGATGCAGATGCTTGTCCAGACACTTTCCACCCTGGAGACACGTCTGGAAAACACCAGCTACCGTCGCACTCTGCAGCGCGGCTATACCATCACCCGTCGACAGACGGATCACGCTATCGTTACCCGCCCCGACCTGGTCCACCCTGGTGAGCGGATCATCACCGAAACCGCCGCCGGTCCCTTCACCAGCGAGGTTAGTGAACCGGAGCATTAACCTCAAGACTGGGCGATTGTCCGACCGTCGTTTGATGAAAAACAAGTCATGTTGCACGGAATACCCCCTTTTCATAGGATAAAGCAGCGCAACATGCTTTCGGATCATGGGTCCGAAATGGAGGACGTCTGATATGAGTAGTCCGCTTAAACTTCTTACTATTCACGGTTTCAAATCGATCGAAGCCCTGGAGAATTTGGAGCCGGGCAAGCTCAATATCCTGATTGGGGCCAATGGGGCGGGTAAGAGCAATTTCGTCGATTTCTTTCGCATGCTCCGAGCGATGGCGGACGAAGGTCTGCAGAAGTACATCAATGAAGCCGGTGGCGGGGACGGATTTTTCTTTCTGGGCCCCCGCCATACGCGGCAAATTTCGGCCCGATTGCAGTTCGGAGACAACGTCTACGAATTTGACCTCGAACCGACGGCGGATGGCAGTGTACAAATCGCCGACGAGCGAGTTCAGTATACCGGAGGCGATGGGTTGGGAAAGTTACATTCCCTCGGAAAGGGGAATCGCGAATCTTGTCTCAAAGTGAGAAAGGATGAACCTGCGCGTTGGGAGCAGGGCCTTGGCGTGCCCCACTATGTGTATGAGGCGGTGTCCCATTGGACCGTATATCACTTTCACGATACGAGCATGTTGGCGCCTATGCGGAGGGAGCAGTCGGCAAGAGATTATTCCCGGCTTCGGTCCGAAGCCTCGAATATCGCGGCGTTCCTGCTTAGCTTGCGCAATGTGCATAACGACAGCTATACCCTGATTCGAGACACGATACGGCTCATTGCTCCATTTTTCGATGATTTTGTACTGGAATCGAGGGAAAAGGGAGGTGAGGAAAAGGTACGGCTGGAATGGCGCCAGAAAGGTAGTGATTACCCTTTCCAGCCAGCGCAGTTATCCGACGGCACCATCCGTTTTATTTGTTTGGTTACAGCGCTTCTGCAACCTCAGCCGCCGGCGACCATTGTCATTGATGAACCGGAACTTGGCCTGCATCCATACGCGATCAATCTGCTGGCGGAACTGATTCAGTCGGCCGCCGAGCGAACGCAAATCGTGGTCTCGACCCAGTCGGCCGCCTTGTTGGACCATTTCTCCCCCGAGAATGTGATTGTCGTTAGCCGCTCCGCGGGTCGATCGGTTTTTGAGCGGTTGAATCCCGACAAGCTGGCCGAGTGGTTGCAGGAGTATTCCGTCGGCGAACTATGGCAAAAAAACGTCGTTCAGGGGGGGCCAACCCATGAATGACCTTGTCGCGATCGTCGAGGGACAAACCGAGCAAGCATTCGTCAGGAACCAATTAGCCCCCTACCTTGGTGATCGCGGAGTCGGCATCCGGGCGGTACTCTCTGGAAAAACGCGGAAACAAGGCGGTGTCCGGAAGTGGGAAGTATCGCGAAACGACATTATTCGAACATTGAAGGAAGGTTCCTACTGTACGACCATGTTCGATTTCTACGCCATGCCGAACGATTGGCCGGGGCGGATGGAAGCGGCTCGGCGACCTTGGACGGAAAGAGGGTTATGCGTGGAAACAGCCATGCTCAACGATATCGTCGAGCAATTGGGCGAGAGCTTCAATCCGAGGCAATTGATACCCTATGTCCAAGTCCATGAGTTCGAGGCCCTGATGTTCTGCGATATTCGTGTTCTGGCGGAATTGTCTGCCTCGCTTACCAGACTTCCTGCCGACTATTTTCTCAAGCAGTTCGATAAAATACTCATGGAATCCGGCAACGCGGAGGCTATCGACGACGGTTACGAAACCTGCCCTTCTCGAAGGATTACGCGTTTAACGCCCGGTTATCGAAAAGGGCTCCACGGTCCGATTGTGGCTCAACGGATTGGTCTTGATGCGCTTCGCGCGGGATGTGCCCACTTCGCTTCATGGGTGAAAAAACTGGAAGTACTGGGATCGATTTCATAATGCATCCCGTATCTCTGGAATGGCCATTCCTGGTGTTTTTGCGAAATACCCATCACTCTCGGGGTTTGCTCGTTCTAATAGGCAAGGTATATCCGCGGATCGGGTATCGCTCGAACCTCTCGCCTTTACCGAACGCGCGGGGGTCGTTTGTTTCGCGCAGTTCATTCTCCAATTGCTTTTTAAGACGGGTCTTTATGTCGGCATATTCCGGCCGATCGGCGACGTTGTTTATCTGTTCCGGATCGTGACGCAAGTCATAAAGCTCCTCGCCGGGCCGCGAACCGAAGCAAAGCACGAAGGTCCGGGCATGGGAATCATCGGTCCGGTGTGCCAGCATGAAATCACGAGTCGGACCGGCATCGATATCCGCGTAATCCGGGGCCTCGCCGCCGGCGGGACGATCGGGGCGATCGTTGACGATATACAAGTAATCATGGGTGCGCAGGGCCCGGCCGGGGTAGTCCCCATCCAAACCGGGGAAAGCATCGACATGATGCCGCTCGCGCCCGATGATGACATGATCGCGCTGTGGATCGATTTGCCCGGACGCTTTCGAGCGAAGGATGTCGAAAAAGCTGCGGCCGGTCATGTCCATCGGCGGTTTTATGCCAGCCACCTCAAGGAAAGTCGGGGCGAAGTCGGCGAAACTGATGAAATCATCCACCACCCGGCCTCCTTGACTTTGTTTGCCCCAGCGGATGGCGAGAGGCATGCGCGTCCCGAAGTCGTACAGATTAGCGATCCCTCGCGGGAACTGGGGACCGTTGTCGCTGGTGACGATGATCATGGTATTCTCGAGCCGAGCTCTCTCCTCGAGCAGTTGGATCATGGCGGCCAGTTGCTGATCGAACCATTCGATCTCAAGAGCGTAATCGAGAAAGTCACCGCGCACCTCCTCGACGTCGGGCAGGATGGGCGGGAGTTCGGCCTCATGAAGTGTCTTCCCCGCTCGCAACCCGGACCCCTTTTCGTAAGGGCGATGCGGTTCACTGGCCCCGAACCAGAAGCAGAAAGGTTGAGCTTCCTGGCCGGCATCGAGAAAATCCGCGAAGTTGGCGGCGTAATCGCGGGAAGCGATGTTCGCGGTCGGTGGGGTAAGAAGGCGTGCATTGTACTCCTTGCCCGCGGGATTCCGCGCCCGCCCGCCGGCCTTCCAATCGCCCGGCGACCATCCCTTACCGGTGAATCCGACATGATAGCCGGCCGCTTCCAATAGGTCGGGATAGACGGCGAACCGCTTGTCCAACGTACCGAAATTCTGGGCCCCTTCCTCGATCCGATAGAACGCCTGGCCGGTCAGGATGCTGGCCCGGGAAGGTCCGCACGAGGGACAAGAGGAATAAGCGTTATTAAACAGAATCCCTTCGCGGGCGATTCGGTCAAAAGCCGGCGTGCGAACCATCTTGCTGCCGTAAGCCCCCGCGTGACGCCAATATTGATTGTCCGATACGCAGAAAAGTATATTGGGTCGGCTCGCCGATCCCTCGTCGGCCAGAACGTCGGTCCTTAGGGATGAGGCCATGACCAGTCCTGTCGCGAAAACGAAACCGTAACGCCAATGCGCGAGTTTGCCATGCATTTCTTATTTCCTTGTCTGGGTTTACTGCATAACAATTTCAGAACGTTAATAACGCGCCGTTCGCGGCAGCATGACCGGCTGGCCTTGGAAATTCAGGTCTCCCCGAACCATGAAATAACTGCCGCCATCCAATACGTGTGGCTCGGCGATAAAATCGGCTTCCAGACAATCCGGCGTAAAGTAGACTTCCACGCGATCGATGGGCGTTTCGACGTGGTCCATGACTTCGGCCAGCGTAGGCATTCGCCTGGCCACCACATCGTATAACCTCAATGTCGCGTCCTCCGTCTCCATCACCACGATGAAATCCGATCCCTCGGCATGATACAAAGTCTGATTCACGGCGTTGAATAAAAATGCGGCGTGTTCATGAATGACGCCGAGTCGTTGCGATACGGGTGCCCGTTCGGCCAGCAGGCGACGAAGGATGGCCAGGTCGTCGGGTTGGTGAAGGTCCATCGTTCGCAAGGGTGTTTTTTTCGATTGGCCAATCGGCCACGGCCCGCGGGCCACGAATCGACTCTCCCGTACCGCTCGGAAACCGTAGCGTTCATAAAGAAATGTCCGGCCGGTGAAAAGAACGGTGGCCGCCGAGCACGCCGCGCACCACTCCATCGCCTCTTCCATGACCGCACGCGAATATCCGCGACCCCGAAAATCGGGATGGGTGCAGATGGCGTGCATATCCGAAACGATGGTATCCCGCCCGTCGATGACCAAGGGGATCTCGATCACCCCCAGATGCGTTACCACTTGATCGCCTTCAAAGCGGAGAAAAGGCGTGGATACCTGAAAGAAGTCCGAGCCAAGGGCCTTGGCGTTTTCGAGCCAGGGTACGATAGTGGGAAAAGACAGATCGAGGAGAGGTAATACCTGGTTAGCCAATCGCGGCTCTTGGATATACGAACGCAGGTATTTCAACGAGGTCATGGATGTTCGCTCTCCGCGAGGATCATGTTCGCACGGCTCAAGGGCCGCAGGGTTATGTTGACCGACGCATTATACCCCACGTTGGCGATCGAGGGCAGACGACACCAATCCTTATACCAGATAGGCGATCCGTGTTGGTCTCTGGCGAGTCTGCATTCATGTCGGGTATGATGCGATGCGTCGTGGGGGGACAGACGAAATCTTTTAGTTGCGTTGGTGGAGATTCCGATGTCTGAAATGAAAATTCGTACCATGAACGAGGAGGATGCGTTCGGGGTGGCCGAGTTGATTTATGTTTCGATCAACGAATGGTATCAACGGCACGGACGGCCGCGACCTTTTCGCGGATCGACCGCCGACACCGAAGTGTACTTCAACGTCTACAACAAACTCGACCCCGGATGCGGGCTGGTCGCGGAAAACCCGCGGAGCGGGAGGCTGATGGGGTCATGTTTCTATCATCCGCGCGAAACGCACGTTTCCCTTGGGATCATGAACGTGCATCCCAATTACAGCGGCCAGGGAGTGGCCGGCGCCTTGGTGCGGCATATCACGGATTTCGCGGATGCGCAGGGTAAAGCGGTTCGCCTGGTATCCAGCGCGATCAATCTGGACTCGTTTTCGGTTTACAACCGCGCCGGTTTCGTTCCACGTCGCCTTTATCAGGATATGTATTTCCGCGTGCCGGTTGACGGCCTGACCTGGACGGTTCCGGGTCAGGAAAACGTTGGCGCGGCCCGGCCGGATAATGTGCTGGCGATGGCCGATCTGGAACAGGAATTGACGCACATCCGGCGGGAGAGGGATTATCATTATTTTCTGGCCAATGCAGACGGTTTCTGGCACGCCAGCGTGTATCGGAACAGGCGGGGTATGCTGGACGGCTTTCTTGTGTCCTGTGGGCATCCCGGCTGCAACATGATCGGTCCGGGCGTCGCCCGCACCGAGGAAGCGGCCGCCGCCCTGCTGACGGCCGAGTTGAATCATCACAAAGGTCGAACTCCGGTCTTTTTAATCCCCGTGGATTGTCATGGATTGGTTTGGGATCTGTATCAACAGGGAGCCCGCAACTGTGAATTGCATTTCTCCCAGGTTCGTGGCGAATTCCAGCCGATGAACGGCGTATTCATGCCTTCGTTTCTGCCGGAATCTGCGTAGCCTGGATGACCAACCACGGCGACTGGCTTAAGTGATGGCTAATATGCTTGTTGAGGTGGGTTGGCTTATAAACCCCCTCCATGTCTCACTGCTTCCGTGGCGAATAATCCGCTTGGCCGCCGTTAGTCGTTTCGCTCACGTCGTGCATTTGGAAAATCCGGCTGGGGCTTTCCGGTTGGCCGGTACGGGCGGACAGATAGGCCGCCTGTATCACCGCCATGGCCGGCAGGTGTTGCCGGAGCGTTGAGGCGAATCGAGGCGGTGGATTTCCCAACGCGGCCAGAAAAGCCTCAATCTGCCCCGCCAGCAGATCGCCACCCTGAGTTTGCCGACGAATCAGCACCGATCCTGAACGATCGCGGGTAACCACCTGGTCGCGCTCGATAGCCAGCGAGCCGCTTGTGCCGAACAAATCCAACGACCACTCGGTTGGCCCGGCCGTCCAGCAGGCGTGCAGTGTCGCGATTGCCCCCCCGGTGAATCGGCAGACCACCGCGGCCGTGTCCTCCGTGTCGTAGGAATGGCGTCCGCCAGGCCGGGAAACGCCGGACATCGCCGCGTACACGCTATCCGGCAATCCCATTAACTTCACTAGCAGGTCGATCATTTCATAACCCTGATCGAGCAGTACGCCCCCGCCGGCCTGTCGTGCGTCTCCTCGCCAGTCGAAGTTGTCCTCCCAACACATCATGACTTGCCCACGAGCCAGAAACCAGCGGCCGAAAGAGTCGAGTTCCAGCGTTTCCCGCTGCAAGGCGGGTTCGGCCGCCCAGTCCCGGGCGACGATCAATGGGCAACCGACCTTCTCGAAAATCTCCACGAGTCGAGCCGCTTCATCAAATCGCCGGGCTGGAGGGGTCAGCATCCAGACTGGTATTCCGCGCTCCGCCGCCAAAGGCAGATAATGGCCTCGCTGGTAAGCCGGCAAGGCCACGAACAAGGCCTCCAGACGGGTGCCTACGATCAGCGAACGAAAATCGTCATACGTGGCGATATCCGGATGCTGCTCGGCGAACGATGTCAGAACCTGTCCCTTCTTGCTACCTACCGCGATTAATTCGCACCACGAGCTGCGCAGCAGCGCGGCCGCGATCCGCCGCCCGCCGCGCCCCAATCCCATCAAACCGACTTTCATCTTGGCCATCGCCGTCCATCCGTTCCATCGGCCTGCGCATGCCTTGCTTCGATTGCTTTTCCTATAAGTTCCTTCCATTCATCGGCATCACTCCATCACAATAGCATCGTCGATCATTTACGCAATATCCGGCGTGGAGACGATTCAAGGCTCGAACCCGCAGGTAAAACCAATACGTCCGCGCGTTGATGGCCAAGGGAGTAGATGCCCCCCCCAGTGTTAACCATTGGCATTCCTCGCGGAGTGCATGCCTCCTGTCTCCACCGAGGCATGATCCTTGCGAGAGGCGGACAAGCCCTTTTGGGCTTCATGCGGTTGCCGAAAGCTTGTCCGGAAGACGCTGCGCAAAGGATACCATATTATACCTGTATATACCAGCTATTACCAACTACCATGAGTCATTACGAGGGTATCCTGTCCTCGGGCCATGCCCTGTCGCACGGTCTCCGTTGAAAAACAACTTGCCGAGCCTGGCGTATCTTTCGCCACATGCCGGCAAAGCCGGCCCCCAAGGACAACGAAATACCTCTTTATGGGTCTAAAATTAGGTAAATGATGGGATCGTTCGCCGAAGGCATGCCACATGGAACCAAGCCCGGAAAGTTCAAATACACCATTGGCGCGGCCTTGTGCCAAAAAACTCTTTTTGTTTGCTTGAAAGCCTTGAATGATTTGCTCGAGTAAGTATGACTCCAAGGCAAACGGTCGCTGAAATTCGCAATGGTCTTGCTATTGAAGAGGCCGCCTTGAAAGCAAAAGAGTATTTGTAAGTACCGAACGTCTTAAATGTAAAATAATTACAGTCAAGCATTATCTGCATGGCGATGTTCCACGTGAAACAAATTCGTGAAAAAGAAGATACATCTTTTTACGATCTTGAAAATCATCTTTGATTGATTTAGGATTCGAGACAATGTTTTCATGAAAATTGTCCCAGTCTAGGAGAGTCCCATGCAAAAAGTCCAAAAACGTCTCGGCAGAGGTCTTAATTCGTTGATTTCTGTACCTTCTGATATCGTGGAGAAGACCGATACTCTTGAAAAAAAGACGGAATCCAGGATCGCTGTTGATCAAATACGAACCAATCCGCATCAACCTCGCAAGGATATTGATCCAGCGGCATTGCAGGCACTTGCGGATTCCATCAAGAAAAATGGAGTCATCCAGCCGATTGCGGTGAGAAAAATCGGCGATCAGTTGTATGAAATCATTGCCGGAGAACGACGCTGGCGCGCGGCCCAGATGGCCGGTATGTCTGAAATTCCCGCCTTCATCAGGGATGCCAGCGAAGAGGAAATGCTCGAATTGGCCCTCATCGAGAACATCCTAAGGGAAGATCTGAATGCAATCGAGAGGGCTATGGCCTACCGGAATTACTGCAATCAATTTGGTTTATCAGCCGATCAGGTTGCTGAAAAGCTATCCGAGGATCGTTCAACAGTTGTTAATTATTTGCGATTACTGGATTTACCTTCAGATGTAAAAGACATTGTGGTTTCCGGACAGCTTTCGATGGGCCACGCCCGTTGCTTGCTCGCCCTTCGCTCACCTGCCGATATTGTCCGAACCGCCAAGCTGGTAATCGACGAGGGTATGTCCGTTCGAGGACTTGAGAAGCTTGTTCGGGAGAAAGTCCAAGCCAGAGCATCGGCCAGCACTCAACCTACGATCAAGGAAGCCACCAAACGTCCGCAGATCGCCGCGCTGGAACAGGCTTTTGTTCGAACCCTTGGCACCAAGGTGGATATTCATGAATCCCGTCGCAAGGGCAGCGGAAAAATCGTGATACATTACTACAGCCTGGACGACTTCGATCGGATCAGTACATGCTTGGGTGTATCCGCAGACTAAGGAAGTTCTATAAAGAAGTATCAGTCGGCGGGGCCAAGGCGTCGACCGGAAAGGTCGCGGGGTACGATAGAGTTATATAGAGGTATTTATGACGCAAACCAAGCGGGAGATTCGACAAAGGTTGCGGCAGGCGGGCCTGGCGCCGCTGAAGCAGTACGGGCAGCATTTTCTGATCGACGGCCACCTAATGGATAAACTGCTTGCCGCCGCCGAATTATGCGAGACCGACACGGTGTTGGAGGTGGGGCCCGGCACCGGAGCATTGACCGAGCGGCTGCTCGAACGCGCCGGGGCGGTCGTGTCCGTCGAAATCGATCGCGGTCTGTATGAACTCTGTGCGCATAGCCTGGCGAGAAAAGCGCCGCACTGGGAAAAACTGAATTTGATTCACGGGGACATTCTCGAAAACAAGTCGATTGTAAATCCGCAAGTGCTCGAAGCTTTGCGGACGATGCAGGTAAAGCTCGGTGGACGCATGGTCCTCGTCGCCAATCTGCCCTATCAGATCAGCACGCCTTTGTTGATCGAGTTACTGATGGGTGATCTTGGCATCACTCCGATGTGCTGCACCATCCAGGCCGAGGTCGGCGACCGCCTGATGGCCGAAGCGGGAAATCGCGTGTACGGCCCGATCAGCGTGTATGCCCAGATAATGGCGCGTCTGACCCGAATCGCCCGTGTCGGTCCGGAATCATTCTGGCCTCCCCCCGAGGTGAATTCCATCATGATCCGCATCGATCAGCGCCACGATGTTAGACTATCCGATCCGCTACGCCGATTTTTCAGGGAATTGGTGCGAGGCTGTTTTAATCACCGCCGCAAGACCCTGCAATCCAATCTGAAAACGCAACTGAACGACGAGCAACTCGCTTGCGTGCGCAAGGCTGGACGCTGGAATCTCAACGATAGGCCGGAACGTATCACCCCCGAGCAATGGCTGGAACTGGCGGGGTTTCTAACGGAAGACATTATTCGGTAGTACCGAGGAGCGCATACCCTGACGTAGACCAGCGCTCGACGGAAAGAATATCAAGAGCGAAGTGGGCCTTCTGGCAAGCACTGCTGCGTACCGAGAACGGAGCCATCCCTAAGGCCGCGGTCCGTGATTGACTCTGATCAATCCACGGTAATCGTGGTGGATATCATGCTTCTGCCATTGATATCCTGGATCCCATTAATGATCAACTTGTCACCCGTCGCCACCCCTCGACAAGCCCCATTTTCAGTCGACGCTTTCAAGGTGACCTCCACCGTGCGCCCGTCAATCAATAATCGAACGTTGTCAACTATGGAAACCCGATTACCATCTGCGTCTGGTGGGCACAAGGATGCGCCGGACGCGTCCGTTATCGATACGCTTCCTGGTGTGATCGTCCGCAGATTCAACACTTCGTTGAACTCGATTTCAATAGGCCCGTAAGGATCGTAAATCACGCTACTCACGACATACGGTCGTTGCGTATCCGCGGGATTTTGCCCGATGATGGTGATGATTTGATCCTCTTTCAGCTCGGCCCACGGATAAGCTTGTCGATTAACGTCCTGCAGGCCGCGGACCAGTATAGTGCCGTTATACTCGGCATCGGCGATGAACAACTGGTCCGGCGGGTTATCGTCATCCAGAGTGCCGCCTGATTGGAAACCTCTCTGTCGAGAATTAAAGGTCAATGTTACCGTTAGCCCGTCGTTGGCGGGGTTGGCGATAGCGGGACTGACCAGGTCGTCTTCATTCCCAGCCTGGGTTACCAGATAATTGGAAGGACTCCATGTCGTCCCGCTATCCATGGCCTCGTCGAATTTAACGATTATTGTATAGTACGGACGATTAATAGCCCATAGCAGGCTCGTGATATACGGGCCGGCGGTATCGTTTTGGTTCTGCTCAATGAGCACGTTTTTGCGTTCCGCCATCGTTCGGCCGTTGATGTCCTTAAGCGAATCTCCAAGGGAAATGTCCAGATACTCAAGATAGTATAGGGGTAAATACCAGGTCAGATAGGCGGTGGCGGCGGCATTTATACTAAGTCCGGCCGTATTTAGGCTGACCATGCTGGGCTCGGGGATGGACCATCCCATTAGTTGGTAATTCGATAATTCCGAGACGGATTCGTTATCCATGGCTTCGCTGAAATCCAACTCGACCCGATATCCTCCACCTCCCCAGTTGCTTGACCATCTGGGTGTGGGAAAAATAACGCGAGGCCGATTGCGATCCTCGGGAGATGGCAGGATCACCTGACTGCTCACGACGGTTACCGGATTCTGGTTAATATCGCGCAAGGTACCCAAGAGGCCGACATCCATCCGATCGACGATGGATAAAGGCGAGGAAAACAGCAGCTCAACAGTTTTTCCATCATTGCTCAGGGTGACCCAGGAAGGCGTATTGCCATTGACTTGCCAACCGGCAGTGGATTCCACGTCCGCCGCGCTCATGACTTCATTGAACCGAACAATGATTTTATAGCCACCCCCATAGAAATAAACAATTACCCCCCCGACCAAATTTGCTCCGGAATAGCCCCCGGAAAAGTCCGGAGCGTGCATGATCGAGCCGGCGACAACCTTCGGCGCGGTTTTGTCCCCGGTATTGGGCTTGGCCGTCAGCTTGGGAAAGGCGGGCATGACCCGACCGTTGATGTCCTTGATCTCGCCGGTTACGCCGACGTCGAATTCCGTTCCCGTGGACAGGGCGATCTTGTTAAAAGCCACCGTGACCGTCCGGCCATCGTTGCCGAGGGTCGCGGAAGCGGCCCATGTATCAGAGCGTGTTGTTCTATAAAGAGAAGGTATTTCCACGGACTCACGGTCCATAGCCTCGCTGTAGATGACATCGTAGCGATACTGGTCGAGCTGGTTGATTTGCCAGGTGGCGGAGGCGATTTCCGGAACCAGGATATCCCGGCTGTTGGCGGCGACGGCGCGATTTTGAATGGGGGCCACCGGGGCCCCGGTAGTGTCCAGAATCCCGCCATCCAGGCTCAGATCAACGAGGCTGGAACGCCCCATCGGAGTATTAAAAATCAAAGTCACCGTCTGTAGATTGGAGGACAACACGGCACTGGTCGGCAGCGCATCGGTTCCGCTTACCCGATAGTTATCCGCCAGCTCGGCCGTGGATTTATCCAACTGCTCATCGAATACGGCCACCATCTGATAGCCGCCGGCGACGTAATTGGGTTCCCAGGTCAAGCTGATGAGGCCGGCATTACCGGGCGTAACCGCCACGGTTTCCGCTCGTCCCTCCTGCCCCTTTCCACCGCCGTCCTTGACGACTACCTCGAAGAAATAACGGCCGCGAGTCATCGGCTTAAAAGTTGGGGTGAAGGTATCGCTGCCCGTAAAAGTATAATCCGCGCTATCCGGAACGCGCACCAATGTCCAGGAGATGGTGTAATTCCCGTCGCCTCCGCTGGGTGTGGCTTGGAAAGTGACCGGCGTGCCCAGCGTAACCAGATAATTGGACGAAACCTTGACCGCCACCTGCGCGAATACCACGACCGTGACCGAGGCCGTGCCCGTTCGACCCAGACCGCCCGCATCCGTCACCGCGAAAGTGAACCGATACCCCCCAGCCTTGCTCGGGGTGAAACGGATTTCCGTTGCATGCAGACTCCCTTCGATCTCCGAGGAATCGATGCTCTCGTCCGGTGCCCATGTGTAGACGTAATTACCCTGCCCGCCACTGCCGCTTCCGATCAGGGTGATCGTTTCTCCCGTACGGGCGGTACCGCTGACTTGAATACTGGCGATCGGCGTGGCTTTGCTTCCGGTTCCTGTGGTATCGTCCGACGTAGGGCAACCGTTACCGATCAGCATGGGCAACAACAGGCCGACCATCAGAATGATCGGAGCCATCCGCCGTATCGAATCGAATCTGACCATGAGCCTGATCCTTTAAGCAGGGGAGAAAATTTTATTCTCGATGAAGGTAGTCCATCTCCGTGGAATCCCATATCCCCATCTGATGTATATTAAACGCGAAGGGGTGTCTGGGCAAGAAAAGCGACCTTACGCACCGATTGGATGATCCCCGTGACAACACCAAGCTCCATTGGCTACGGGTGTTGTCGTCGGCCCCGTCTATCCCTCCGATGCAGGCGTGGCTACGTATCCTGGATCAGTCACACCCTCCTGGTCGGGGGGCAGATTCCTGTACCAGAAGATGTACAATCCACCGAGCCCGATCAGAAAAACGACCAAGGTGATGAAGAAGTCTCGGAACGCCCCGATCATCAACTGCAACGGTAGAAAAAACAGCGTTACCTGCCAGGCAAGAGCGAACGGCAAGGCCAACAGATCGTTACGATGTTCTTTCCGGGTCAGCTCTGCCTGCTCGGGTGAAAGCAGATGTCTGAATGGCCCCCAGAAACCGAATGGTCGAGTGGTCCGATAAAAGTGGCCGAGAATCGCTTGGTCGGTTGGCTGGGTTAGGAATGTAGCGATGATGGTTGCCACTAGGGAAATCCCACCCAGGATCAGAAACTGTTCCATTGGGCTCCATCTAAACCAAGGGTAGAAAATGGCCAAGGCGCGTTGCAGGACGGCCGCCACGAGACCAATCGCGCCACCGAACATAAAACCGGATGCGTTGAATCGCCACCAATACAAGCGTAGCACGCCGGGAACTAGCAGAGCCGATCCGAATCCCATGATGATCCAATCCCAGATATCGTTGATATTGGGGGTGAAATAGGCCATGACGAAGCCGGCCACGGTCATGAACACGCCGAATCCGTAGCTGATCCAGATAAGCTCTCGGTTGCTGGCCAGCGGACGAATGTAGGCCTGGTACATATCTCGGGTGAATAAGGCCGTCGTCATGTTCACCGTTGGAGAAAACGTGGACATAGCCGCCGCCAGGAAGGCGACAATAAACAACCCCCGTAGTCCATCGGGAATACTCATGGATAAAACCGCCGGGACGATCCGCTCGGGGTTGACCATGCCTTCCCAGTGAACCAGATCAAGCTTGCTCTGCCAATTATCCTCGCCCAGGATATTTTTCAGGTTGGTTGTCAGTTCCGGGTACTTCTCCGGATGATTCACGATATCAGCGGTCAGAGCCTCCCATCGACTTTGCGGTATGTGCTTATCAACCAGTTTTTTATCGTCCGCCGCATCCGCCTGGCCGGGAAGTACGCGGGCCATTTCGTGTTGCTTAATCAGCCGGGCGGCCTGAGTCAGTACGTCCTGGTTGGGAAACTGCCGATGTACCAGAAAAATGCCCAGAATGGCGAAGCTGATCATCATCGGCCAACGCAGAGTCATCAACCAGGTCCAGAAAAAGGTCAGCAACCCGCACTCGCGCTCATTGCGAGCCGCGAAATAGCGGGGATCCTGGATGGTGCCAATTCCCCGGATGACGTTACTGAGGAAATAGAAGAAGGTTATGTATAACAGGTATCGATACGGTTCATAACCCGGTGGCATATTCGTGTAATAGGTGGGAGCCGAACTCATCCAATTCGGATTGCCGGTCACCTCGACGGCCAAGGCCCCCAGGCTTCCGTCATAGCCCGTGATCTGCGACACCGCCAATACCGTAACCACGATCACGGCGGCCAGAATGATTAAGCCCTGAACCAGGTCGGTATACACAACTCCATAAAAACCGGAAACCATTGTATAGACGATGGTTACCCCGACCATGATGGCCGCGCAGACCTCCGGCGGGAAAGGCATGAACATCGCCAGAAATAAGCCGGCTCCCTTGATCAGGTAGGCCAGCATGCTGGTCATCCCGACGATTACCGCGATCGCGGAGACCAGGCGGGCGGCCTGGGCCATGGGACCGTTCCCAAAACGGTAGACCATCCACTCGGCCCCGGTCATGCAATTCGAGCGGCGGTGCCACTTACCCATATACACCATCATGAACGCCAGGATCAGAACCGCCCCCCCACGGAATTCCACATACAGACCCCTTGGTCCGAGCAGATACAGGAAGGAGACGATAATCATCGTCCCGGACATGTCGATGAAATTGCCCACCCCCGTGATGCCCAGCAGCCACCAGGGTAACTGCTTGCCCCCGAGAAAGTAATCCTCCATGCTCTTCGAGGCCCGGGCTTTCAGATAAAAACCCATCACCAGCAGGATCAGGAAATAGAAGGCGATACAGCCGTAATCGAAGGGATTCAAATGCCGCACTGTTGATACTCCCTCTTTACAAGAACCGTGTTTGCCAAAGGTAGGATCCCCACGGTACGCAGATACTAGAAGCTCTTTTCCCCGGCTGCAAGAAAGCCATTATCCTCCGCGACCGGAGACAAACGGATAAGAAACTAATAAGTTGCCCAAGTACTGACAAATTATAAATTTTTAATGCTATAGGGGCCAGGAAAGATCGTGAATCTTTTCACAATCGCCTTTGAAAGCCCTTCTATGGACGCTGCTAAAATAAGTCGAAATTTGCCCTGGAAAAACCAAAAATCTCCTCGCGCGGGCAAGTATCTACCAAATCGATACTTGCAAGCGAATCAAAATTTCACAAAAGGCATTGTATGCGTAACCTCATTATATGTAACGACTTAAGATTTTCATGGTTCTGGCCGAATCCGCCGATGGATTCATTGACATTGCCACCGCTCGTGGGGTATATTCCGAAGGGAATAGATACCACCCCGACAACTGGAAGACGGTTGGCGATCGTCGAGAGACGAAACATAAAGCGTTGAAACGCAATCATACGACATTCGGCTGTCTTAGCCGTGGCGCACTTCCGGGATAGACTCGTTTTGTCCCGGAAGTTTTTTTTCATCAACGTCGTGACCTCCGTATCACGGACGATCGTGCTCATTCTTTTCCGCTCGTCTTGCCCTCAGGCGAATGAATCGGGATACTGTCCGGCCATGAAAGTACCTTTTCTTGACTTAGGCACGCAGTTTCGGTCGGTTGAGGCGAATCTCCGCGCCGCGATCGATCGAGTTTTATCATCGAGCATTTATGTTCTCGGCCCGGAGGTGCAGGCCTTGGAGAACGAAGTCGCCGCCCTGTGTCGTGTTCGTTGCGGCATCGGGGTCAGCAACGGGTCAGACGCCATTGTCGCGGCCCTCATGGCCCTGGACGTTGGCCCCGGCGACGAAGTGATCGTGCCTACCTTCACCTTCTTCGCGACGGCCGCCAGCGTTTCGCGGGTTGGGGCCAAACCGGTGTTCGTGGACATCCTGCCGGATACGTTCAACATCGACCCGGCCGCCGTCGAGTCCGCCATCACCGGAAAGACGCGGGCCATCATCCCCGTGCATCTGTACGGACAATGCGCGGATATGCTCCGGATCAAGGCCATCGCCGACAAGAAAGGAATCGCGGTCATCGAGGACGCCGCTCAGGCTATCGGGGCGACCTTTAACGACCGGCCGTCGTGCAGTTTTGGCCAGGCCGGCACCATTTCGTTTTATCCGACGAAAAATCTGTCGGCCATCGGCGAGGCCGGCATGGTCCTCACCGACGATGAAAAGCTGGCCGAGACCCTGCGTATCGTGCGCTTGCAGGGTCAGGGTTCCACGTATGAGCATATTCGCCTCGGGGCCAACTTCCGCATGGACGCCATCCAGGGCGCGGCCTTGCGGGTCAAGCTGACCCAACTGGCGAAGTGGAACGATCAGCGCCGACGCAACGCCGCGCGTTACGACGCGGCCTTGCGCGGTTCGGTCGTCACCCCGCCGCCGGTGGATTCGCGATGCAAGCACGTGTATCACCAGTACACCGTACGCTGTGCGAAGCGCGATGAACTTCGCAAATACCTTTCCGACGCGGGCGTCAGTTGCGCGGTCTTCTACCCGACGCCCTTGCACTTGCAGCCCTGCTTCCGCGATCTGGGTTACAAGAGCGGGATGTTGCCCGTCGCCGAGCAGGCCGCCAAGGAAGTTTTATCCTTGCCGATCTTTCCGGAAATGACCGAAGAGCAGCAAAACTACGTGATCGAAACGATCAAAAAATTCAAATAAGCCTCTGCCGTCATGCGGAATTCGTGGGATGTTTTGCTACTTCCCGTTATCCGATGTTGCCTGTCCGCCGGTCACTTTCGCGATGGCCTTGTTGGCGATGGTACCGATGATACCCACGACGATCACGGTGATGACCACGGTGATGATGAACATCCAGCTCCTATAGGGATTGGAAAAATCAAGGTCTTTCAACCCTGAGCCAATGTACGCGGCCGCGATGGTACGCGGCGACATGCCCAGCACCGTCCCCAGTAAATACGTCACGGGCCTTACGCGCGTGGCGGCCATCACCAGGTTGGTGATCGCGAACGGCGAGTTCGGCGGAATGCGGATTAACGTGACAATCAACAGAGCCCGTCCTTGCCCGCTTTTCAGCAGAGCGTCATAGACGGCCTTCCACTTTGGCTGCTCCTCGATGATTTGGATAACCCGATCCCCGGAAGCGCGCCGGGCGATCAGATAACCGATCATGGACGCACCCGCGAATCCACCAATCGCCGCCGGGCCTCCGACCTTCAGGCCGAACGCGAACCCTCCTACCACCGCCTGAGCGTAGGTAGGCAGGACGGCCAGTCCCGCTAGCACGGCAAACGCCCCGATATAAATCAATACTCCCCAATCACCCTGGGCCTTGAGCCACGGTCCCGTCCAGGTCATTGAGCCAAGTAGGGCGAAACCGCCGATTGCCGGAAGACTGGCCGCGATCACCGCCAGTATGCCTACCGGTCCCAGACGGCGCAGATATACCATGGCCTTGTCCATGTCGAACGTCGTCGCCGGTTGCGCGGCGGAATCCGTCTTGTTGCCCGGCTCGGCCGACCCTATTTGTTTTTGTTCCTCGTTTTGCACGCCGAGAGATTATGAGCAAACCCCGCGCGGGTCAAATCGCTCATTCCTTATACCAGCCCGACGCGCAAGCTAGGGAAAGAGGTAGACAGGAGCCGGAAGACAGAAGTGATGTGGAAGTAAGCTTAGACCCTCGTGGCTCACCTCTACACTTCTTATCTTACCTCCCCCTCTCGTAAGCTTGTTCCTCGCTAACCCACCACTCCGGGCGGCCCGCCTCATTTGATGCGGGGTCGCGATGAAGGCATAAGGTATCGCGTGGCATGGGCAGGCCCCGCTACTCCGGGGTCTGCCCGTGCTTTGCGATCACAGCGCGAGTCCTCGCCATGGCCCGGTGCGCGGAATTCGCCCTCCGCTCGACGACATTGCTTTTATGTGGACAATAATGATATGCTTAACGAAGAAAGGGGTAGGCCACGATGGCCCTGATCTTTGAGTGGGATTCGAAAAAGGCACGGAACAACCTTACCAAACATGGCGTATCGTTTGATGAGGCGAGTACGGCATTCCGGGATGGATTGTCTGTTACCATTGGCGATCCTCTGCACTCGGAAAACGAAGATCGTTATGTCTTGCTGGGGCGCTCGTGCCGGAATAGGCTATTGGTTGTTGTCCATACCGAGCGAGGTGACCGGATTCGCATCATCAGCGCGCGACGCGCCATAACAAAAGAAAGGTTACGCTATGAAGAAAATGCGCAACGATCCTGACCTGCTGAACGAATACGATTTCAGTCGGGGCACCCGCGGCAAGTATGCCAAGCGGTACGCCGAAGGAACCAATACCGTAGTCATCGATCCTGATGTCGCCGAATATTTCCCCGATCACGAATCGGTAAACGAATCGCTCCGCGGCCTCATTTCAATCATCAAGAAACAGGAAAAGGCCACTCGTCGCCCCGGACGGCGAAGCGGACGACTGGCCCGCTCTTCAATGCGGGTATCCACCACCCCACGAAAAAAGGGGCGATAGTCGAAGACGATTGTCAAACCGGTCGTCTTTATGGTATCTCCGGCTCATCGAGCATCGAGGGCTTGGCGACCAAATTGGCCTTATGTTCGGCGATCTCTTTCCGCAAATCGGCCACCACGTCGGGATGTTCGGCGGCCACGTTGAATTTCTCCGACGGGTCATGCTCCAGATGAAACAGCAGCGGCGGGTCTTGAGCGATTTCTTGCCGGGCCCGCGGGCCGACCGATTCGCTAGTAACGATGTGCAGCTTCCACGGTCCCTTGCGCACCGCGGACAGGTGCGTATTGCGATAATAGAAGTAAGCTCGATCCTCCAACCCGCCACGGCCAAACAGGACCGGCGACAGATCGCGCCCGTCAATCACTCGATCCGTAGGCAGAGCCACGCCCGCCAGCGTCAGGCACGTGCTGAACAGGTCCATCGTGCCGGCCATCGTGGTATTGACCTGACCCGGCCGAATTTTCCCCGGCCACCAGGCGATCCCCGGCTCGCGCATCCCGCCTTCCCACGTCGTCCCCTTGCCCTCGCGCAGCAGGCCGGCCGACCCGCCGTTCAGCTTGTGCGGCAACCACGGACCGTTGTCGCTGGTGAAAAATACCAGCGTGTTTTCCACGAGGTTCAGATCGCGCAAGCGCTGCACCACCTGCCCCACGCTCCAGTCCAGTTCCTCCACCACGTCTCCGTACAGGCCGCGCGGACTTTTATCCTTGAATCGCTCCGAGGCGTGCAGCGGCACGTGCGGATAGGTGTGGGCGAAATATAAGAAGAAAGGCTGGTCCTTGCTTCGCTCGATAAATTGGATGGCCTCATCCGTGTAGCGCGGAATTAACGTCTCCTGCACCGCGGGCTCCTCGATCACTTCCTCATTGCGCATCAATGGCGTCGGCACCATGTCGTTGCTGTAGGGGATGCCGTAATAATAATCGAACCCGTGCCGCGTCGGCAGATACGCCGGGCGGTGTCCGAGGTGCCATTTGCCGATACAAGCCGTCGCATAACCCTTGCCTTTCAGGGCCGCGGCGATAGTCAGCTCGTCGGCCGGCAGCCCACGCGTGGAACCAGGAAACAGGACGCCTTTGGTCTGTCCGGTCATGCCGCTGCGGATCGGATAGCGCCCGGTGAGCAGCGCCGCCCGGCTCGGCGTGCAGACCGGCGCGGCCGAATAAAACTGCGTGAACCGTATACCCTCGGCGGCCAATCCATCGAGGTTCGGCGTGCGGATCGTCGGATGCCCGTAGCAACCCAGATCGCCGTATCCCAGATCGTCGGCGAAGATAATCACGATATTCGGCAACCGCTCCGCCGCCGCGGTCATCGGCGACCAAGCACACAGCGACAAAATCCCGATGGTCAATACCCCTACCTGCTCAAATCGACGAAACCCATTGGCGCTCATCATGACATTTCCCTCGTGCAAGAAGGCAACATGGACAAATGCGGGCACACGACGATGCAAGTTGTATGTTATAGGGAGGTTCCTGATCGGGCAATCCGATCATTGTGACAAGGTGGGCTTGCTCAGCCCTTGAATTGCGCTTCCAACTGGGCCAGTTGCTTTTTGTTGGCGATCCGATCGGTGGCGTCCATCCGATCGATGATCAGCCGGCCGCCGAGGTGGTCGTTTTCATGCTGCCAGATACGGGCAATCAAATCCTGGCCGTCCTGCTCGAAAGGTTCGCCGTGTACGTTCACCGCCCGGATACGACATTTGCGGGCCCGGTGAACGATCACGTGAATCTCCGGCAGCGACAGGCAGCCTTCCTCCGCCTCCACCGTCCCGACCAGATCAAGCAGTTCGGGATTGATATAGACCTGGTCATCCTCCGGTCGGCCGGTCGGGTTGCATACGAAAATTTGGCGGCACACGCCCACCTGCGGGCCGGCCAGCCCCACCCCGTTCCCCGCCCTCATGATCTTCAACATGCGCTCGGCCAAGGCCGCCACCGAATCGTCAAACTCCTCGATCGGCGCGCAGGCCGCGCGCAAACGCGGATCGGGATAGCAGACAATTCGTTCGGGCAATTCGGTCACGAGCATTTTCCATTCACCTGAAAAACGGTCAGCCCCCTCGAAACCAGGCAGGCCAAGGCCATAAACCACCAGCTTATTGTAGGCCAAGGCTCGGCCCAGAGCCACTTGACCCTTATCGACCGTTTGTTACGATCATGGGTAGTAACCGTCGTATAAGCGCCCCCGCCGGAAGAGACCGTGCGGTGCGACTCGAAACGGGGTTTCCCGGCCCGAGGACTGGCTTCGCATTTCGGCCACCGAACATGGGGGGTGCCCATGACCGATAAAGCCTTTGATCCGTGGGTGTTACCGGACCATTAATCCTGATGCTCAGAAAATCAGAGAAATCCGACAACGACGCGCCGTTCGCCCCGGTAACCTTTACCGACGAGGAAATCGGCAAAGCCCGCCAATGCTTCAAACGGGCCAAGGAGCTGGCCGAGGTCAAAAATTACGAATATGCCATCGAGTGGTACATCAACGGCCTGAACTTTTGGCCTGAGGCGGTCGAGGAGGGGCATAAACCCTGCCGCGCCGCCGCTCTCTTTCGCGGCGGGAAAAAACCGTCGTTCGGCGACCAGCGCAAGTACAAGCTGAACGTCAAGGAACCCAAGGCGGCCATGCTCAACGCGGAAATGCTTTTGGCCAAGACCCCGCAAAACCTTAGCTACATGGAGGCCATGTTCAAGAGCGCGGCCCAAGCCGACTATACCGCCACGGTCATGTGGATCGGCGAGATTTTCTACGACGCCGCCTGCCGCGAGGACAAGCCCAACCCCGCCCGCTTCGAGGTCATGCGTAACGTGTATGAGGATCTTAGCGACCGTGTCGCCGCCGTGCAGCCTGATCTTGGTATTAAGTTTCTGGAGCGGGCCGTCGAGGCGCTTTCCCGGGTCAGCGATCTCAAACCCCGCGACATGAGTGTTTCCACCGACCTGCGCGACGTGACCGGCAAGTTGACCATTCTCAAGGGAAAATACTATTCGGCCGGCTCGTTTCGGGACTCGATCCATGACGCCGAGGCCCAGTCGGAAATCCACGACAAGGAACGGATCGTGCAATCCGACGACCGCCTCGATCAACTCGTCGCCGCGGCCAGAAGCCGTTACGAGGCAGACCCCACCAAGGCGGCGACAATCAACGAACTGGTCGATCTGCTCTGTCGGCGGGAACGCGAACAGGACGAAAGCAAGGCCATCGACCTGCTGGTCAAGGCCTATCAGGATAGCCAGGAATACCGCTATAAGGTCCGGGCCGACGATATCCGCATAAAACAGCTTAATCGTCAATTCCGCCTCAAGATGGACGCCGGCGATTCCGAGGCAGCCAAGGAGCAATTCAAGGAAAAACTACGCTACGAATTGAAAGTCTTCAAGGATCGGCTCCGCCATTACCCCTCGGATATGCGCTTGCGGTATGAGTATGGCCGTCGACTTTTCCAGGCCAAACACTACGACGAGGCCATCCCCATCCTCCAGGAAGCCCGTAGCGACCCGAAAACCCGCATTTTCTGCAGTTTATACATCGGGCAGTGCTTCTATAAGAAGGGTTATTACGATCAGGCCATCGAGACCTTCCTGGAGGCCATCAAGAACCACGAAATCTCCGATGACGATCTCGGCCGACAATTGCACTACTGGCTCGGCCGGGCCTATGAGGAAGACGGGCAGGCCGAAAACGCCTTGAAAATCTACGGCCAGCTCATACAATGGGATTATAACTACGGTAAGGGAGATGTTCGGAAACGGATCGACGATCTCCGGAAACAGAAGAAGAAAGATAACAACCCCGATTCGTCGGAATAACCCTGAGGAGAACTTTTCGTGGCCCATTCAATTTCCGCCAAGAAGCGGATACGTCAGAACGTCAAATCCCGTGCCCGTAACCGGGCTCGGAAAAAGGTGGTCAAGGATGCCGTGCGCGATTTCATGGAAGTTGCCGGCGGTGGCGATCAAGCCAAGGCCGCCGAGACCCTGAAATCGGCGGTCAAGAGGATCGACAAGGTTGCCGCCAAGGGCGCCATCCACAAGAACACCGCCGCCCGACGAAAATCACGGCTGCAGAAAAAGCTTAACACCCTGAAAACCAAGGCCTGATCGCGCCTCACCGTGAGCACTCGCGAAAACTCCGACGATCATCCTTACGTCAGCCGGGGCGGAGTCAAGTTGGCCGCCGCGTTGGATGCTTTTAACGTAACCCCATCCGGCTGGGTCTGTGCCGATCTGGGCAGTAACGTCGGCGGGTTTACCGATTGTCTGTTGCAGCGCGGGGTCGCGCGCGTCTACGCCGTCGACACCGGCTATGGAACCTTGGCTTACAAACTGCGTAAGGATCCGCGCGTGCATGTCATGGAACGGACCAACGCGATGCACGTGCAATTACCTGAACCGGTTGACTTGGTAGCCATCGATGTGGGTTGGACCCGCCAGCAGCATATTTTGCCGCCCGCCCGCGGACTGCTCCGCCCCGAAGGCCGCATTATCACCCTGATCAAACCCCACTATGAAACCGACGCCGTGCAACTCCGTGGCGGAGTGCTTCCGGCCGAACAAGCCCGCGAGGTTCTGGACGCCGTCTGTCGGACAATCGAACAACTCGGCTTCCGAGTTGCTGGCCTCATCGAAAGTCCCATCCCCGGCCAAAAAGGCAACCGCGAATGGCTGGCCTTGCTGAGTTGAACGGTATTCCCGTTGTTGATCTGAAGACCGGAGAACGGCAACCCGACGATGAGTCCTGCCTTCAGGTTCGACACGAAATGCCACCGGCCAACCCGATGCCTCCAACATAGCAATAAAGGAATAGCGACGGACTATCTTATGGGCCAAGCTTGCGTAGCGCGAAAAAAACGGACGGACGCACCATGAGAGATGCGTCCGCCCGTCGTTTGTAAATTCGGCCTATCGGCCGTTCGGTCGAAAGCTTAATCGACATCGAGAATGATATAGCCGACCTTGGTCGCCGTGTTATCCGATCTCGTGGCCGCCGTCTTGAAGCCGACCACGCTGCTGCTGGCATCCACGTCCCAGGCCGGACAGGCGTAGGGATCGACCCCATCGGGATCGGCCGGCACGGTGAAGTTCACGCCGCCGGTGCTGTACTGTAAATACCAGTTGGCCAGGAAGACGTAGTTCTCGTAGACGCCTCCCGGCACGATGCTCATGCTGCCGGCGAACCCGACCAAACCGTTGTTGTCCGTCGAGCCATCGATCTGATTACCCAAGGCCGCCTTGGTAAAGCCCGGTCCCGGCAAGGTGCCGGCCGCCGCGCGCTGCGATCCGCCCACGCGGTCTTCGGCCGTCGCGTCGGCGAAGAAGGCGAAATTGTCCGCGCCGATGGCCACTCCGAAAGCCGAGGCCGCTTCGGCATTCGCCATAGCGATCACCGCTTCATCGGCCAGATCCACCAGGAAGGCCATCGGGTAGCCTTGATCGTCCACGGCGATGATGTAGGCGCCATTGGTCCGCATCTGTGTATCGCCGACTCCTTCCGGCGCGACGATCTGTACCGGGGCCGCGTCCGGTGCGTCGATGTCATAAATGAAGAACGTGTCGTTGGCGACGGCGACCACGGTCTTGCTGGCCGCATCCACCGCCACTTGGGCAACCTGAAACGCGGAATCGGCCGGGTTCTGAGCAAACGCGATGAGGGCGGGCTCGTCGCCGCTGACATCGATCACCTTGATGATCTTACCGTCGGCCACGTCGTTCTGGCTGCAAATGACCGCGCAGTAGGGGCCATCGGCCTGGATGCTGCCGGGGGCGTTCTGGCTCTTGATCGTGTTCAGCCGAATTTGGTCCTCGGTGAACTGGCTCAGGGTACCGGTATCCACATTAAGAGCGTGAACCTGGAAGGCGATGCCGCTGCCCACGTGGCCAACCAGGAAAATGGTTCGTCCGCCCACGGCGAAGGCCTTGGCATCATAGTTTTCGGTGCCGGCAACCGCGGTTCCATCGGTCGGGGCCTCGGAGGGGATAATGTACGAAACGCCGGTCGTGGGACTGGTTCCAAAAGCGATCAGATCCTCGCCGCACTGCAAGCCGGCGTCATGTCGAACATCAATGTTGGTTTTGATGATAGTCAGGAACGGCTCGGGTTCTGGTTCCGGTTCTGGTTCGGGTTCCGGCTCGGGTTGCGGTTCGGGTTCCGGCTCGGGTTGCGGTCCCGGCGTGGGGCATCCCGCGCCCATCAGCAGGGTAGCGCCGATAGCCAGGGCGATGAGCCAACAGAATTTCTTTTTCAACATAATACATTCTCCTAAAAAAGTTTGGTTATAGAACGAACCGCTCCTCGGCGGCTCAACCTGCTAACCGACTTGAACACTCGCCGCAAACACAAAAACAATCCTTGATATTCGCGAGCGAACACGGGGAGGTATCGGTAGCTTAACCGCAAGCTTGTCCGTTGTCGAGACAAACCAACGTTGTTTTTCGTTAATTTGTATGAATGGAATGAAGAGTCGCGGTTATCGCGCATTCTTCTGACGGCCAAGCGTCACCCGGTTGATTGTGTTAAATCCTTTCTTCGGCGACGGTCTCGGTGCTTGATGCATGATGCCATGAACGGGCTGACCACTCCGATGGATACCGCGAGACGGTCATGATGTTCCATGATGATCAGTGCGCCGGCAGGAGTTGGATGAGTTGATCGATTTCCTCGGTTGTGTTGTAAACATGCGGACTGGCCCGCAACCGTTCCTCGCGAACGGAAATGACTAATCGATACTCGCTCAAAAGATGCCGCTGTATTCGAGCGTGATCGTGCAGGTCGGAGACGAAGCTGACGATCCCGCTGGCCTCGCCTGGCGCGCGCGAGGAGATGACCCGGTAACCCTTGTCGCGCAAGCCGGCCACCAAACGGTCGGTGAGCATGAGCAGGTGAGCGGAGATCGTGGGCAGGCCGATCTCCAGAAACATATCCAAGGAGGCTCCCAGCCCGTAAACCCCCGCGAGGTTGTAGCTGCCGGTATCGAATTTACGGGCGGAGTCGACGAACTCGAATTGGTATTTCCCAAAATCGTGAGCATTGTTCATGCAGATCCAACCGGCCATCACCGGGCGGAGGTGCCCGATCAATTCGCGTCGGCAGTAGAAAAGGCCGCAGCCCTCCGGTCCGCACAGCCACTTGTGACCGTCGGCGGAAAGAAAATCGATATTCATCGCCCGCACGTCGATCGCGAAAGCCCCCAATGCCTGGATGGCGTCCACGCAGAAGAGAACCCCTTTCTCCTTGCAGATACGTCCGAGCTCGACCAGATCGGCTCGGAAACCGCTGGCGTATTGGACCGCGGAGATGCTCAGGACGCGGGTACGCGAGTCAATGGCGTCGGCCAGTCGCTCGACGGGGATGCGTCCGTTTTCCTCGGGAACCATTTTCAGCCGCACGCCATGCGCTGAAAGGGCCATCCACGGATAGATATTGGCCGGGAATTCCACGCTGGTGGTCACGACGTTGTCCCCCGTAACCCAATTCAACCCGTTGGCCACCCAGCCGATACCCTCGGTGGTGTTTTTAACGAACGTGATTTCATCGGGAGTGGCGTTCAGCAGTCGGCCGGCGGATTTACGCGCGTGTTCAGCCTGTTTGTAGAATTCGCCTTTAATCGCCGCCGAATCCGTTGCCTGCTCGACATAACTCCGCATGGCTTCCGCCGCGGGAAGACTAAGCGGGGCGACCGCCGCGTGGTTCTGGAAATTATAGTGACGCGTGATCGGAAACAGATTCCGGATATTCCGCGTGTCCATGCCAACCTCCCTGCCGGTGCGGCCCCCTCGACCGTTTTTCCTCATCTCTTTATTAGAGTGTATATTCCCCGACTCCGCTTATCCACATCGGCGATGTTTTTCCGGACGTAAACGGTATTGACCGTAAAAAAGAGCGGATCGCCGATTGCCGTGGGTCTTCCGCATCGGCTCGGAACGAATAGTTCAAGGGGGAATACCGGACCATCCCTGATTTGATACCCGTTGGCTAATTTTTTCGCATCAGCCGCTTGACTTGACCGCGCAATGTATTGGAAGTTTGAGAGACGGGCCGACGGCCCGTGGGGAAAGCGACGAAGCGCCTGCCCGAATCAGGACCTTCGCATCGCGATAGACGGGGTTACGAATCCATTCCAATCGCCGTGGCATGGTCGCCTGGGCCGTAAAGGCCCCGGTCCCAACGCGCTCGCAAAGCGCACCCGGCAAGCCGGAAGGGTTCGCGACTCTTTTCGATTCTTCGACAAAGGGGAAAAGCAATGCGACCGACGGCGTTTACGCTCCGATTAGGCCTGGTGGGATTTTGGGGTATGTGGCTTGGCATCGGATGCGTGCCCATTGAACAGGATAGCGGCAATCCGCTTCCCGACCAGGTTTTGTCCGAAACACCCGTTCCGCCCAGCTCGATAACCAAGGCATTCCAGGAGACTGAAAGCAATGATACGTTTGAGACGGCCAACCTCGTGTCCTGGCGGAACACGGTGAAGCTTTCCGGCGCCATCGCGGTCGGGCAGGGCACGCTTGATCGAGATATTTTCGATCTGGGTCCGGTTTCCGCGGGGTATCGGGTCCGTGGGACATTATCCATCCAGGCCGGCGCTGACGTGGTTCTGGGGTTGTTGGATCAGGATCAAAATCTGTTGAGCTTTATTAATCCGGCCGCCAGCACCAGCGGTCCGCGCGAGATCGATCTGGTGTTGCGCGAGGCCGTTCATCAGTTATACGTGCAGGTCGCGACGCGCGAGGCCGGCGACCGGAATCAGCCGTATGAAGTCGCCATTTCCGTGGAGGGCGCGGGAGTGCTGGGATACCGGCCTCAGATCATAGTGCTGAACTTTCAGGGGGCGCAGAATGTCCGGATCGGCCATCGCCCGGCGGTGAATGTCCCTGCCTTCGACGCGGCCACGATCGATACGCGGTTTGCCGGACAAACGGAAACGGTGATCCAAACCTTATTGGAGATGGTGGAGGAGGATTACGCCGGTCTCAATGTGTCATTCTATCTGGCCGGCGAATCTTACATCCCCGCCGGCGAGCGCACGACGATCTATTTTGGATACAGCGACGATAGTCTGCTCGGACTCGCGGATAACATCGATCCGTATAATACGGACACGGAGCAGGCGGCCATCGTCTTTACCGATGTCTTTAGCATTTTCAGCGTATTAAACCCGGACGTGGAGGATATTGCCCAGGCCCTGGCCAACGTGACCAGTCATGAGCTGGGCCATCTGCTGGGGTTGCGACATACCGCCGATGTGCGCGACATCATGGATATCACCGCCAGCGCCAATCGGATGCTTCGGGACCAATGGTTCTGTGACGCCATTCTACACGAGCAGGTTTTGCCGCTGGGTACCCAGAATTCGCCCAAGCTGTTGGCCTGGGCGGTCGGCGGAGAACTTGTCCCTCCAAGCCAGATGAAGCAATTGGCCCGCCAGATGAAAGCCCGTGTGATTCCGCAAGGAGTGGCGGATTTCCACATCGATCGGTCGCATCTGGCCTGCAATTCGCACGAGTAACCTGTCCGGCCGAAAGTCGTACCGGCCCATGTGCCGTAGGCCGGTCCCGTCTCGTCCCAAGGTCCTATAATCATCCGCGCCGTGCCGCCAGGCCGCTCGATTACAGCCGCCGCTGGGTTCGGCCGATAATTAAGAGGACCGGGGCGGATCGCCGTACCCGCAAGGAGGCTATCGTATGGCACAGCACTTGGCCCTTAGTCAACGGCTTTTTCAGCTTGGCCTGCTGGTCATGCTGGGTACGGGTATTTTATCGACTACGATCTGGACGGACGGAGGAGTCGCCCCCAAGATCGTGATGGCCGGCGGAGCGATTCTTGCCGCCGCCGCCCGTCTTTGGCAAGGACACCTTCGCCGTCTTATCCACCGGGCCAAAACCTGCCCGGGTCTCGGCGGATATCCGCTGGAGAAACTGGCTCGGACCCAAACTTCCGGCCGGTCGCGCTCGGCCGCGTAAGGCCGACATCGCCGTCCACCGCTTATCTCGTCATCTTTCTATCTCTCTGGCGTTCCGCCTTCATCGCATGCGCGCACTCTCTCCCACGTGGAAGGATTTTCATATACCTATCGCCGCGACCAATGATATAATGGCCTCATGGTTCTTAACCTGACGCCTGATTACCACGAAGCGGAACGCAAATATCGGCAGGCCCGCACGCAAGAGGAGAAGCTGGCCGCCCTGGAGGAAATGCTCCGCACCATTCCCAAGCATAAAAGCAGCGAGAAAAAACAATCCGACCTGAAACGCAAGATCAAGGAGCTCCGGGAGGAGTCTCAGCGTCCCGCGAAAAAGGGAGCCACGCTCGACCCCTACCATATCCCTCCCCAAGGCGCGGGCCAGGTTCTGCTGTTCGGGCTGCCTAACAGCGGCAAGTCCTCCCTCGTCGGCCGACTCACCAAGGCCCCGGTAAAAATCACCGATTTCCCGTTCGGTACGCCGCTACCCGTGCCCGGCATGGCCTATCATGAGGATGTGCCCATCGAGTTGGTCGATCTTCCGCCGGTCACGCCCGAGCACGTCCCCGGTGGGATGATCAACGCCTTGCGTAACGGGCAGGTGGTCGCGGTGGTGGTTGATCTGGCTTCGGCCGGCGTGCTGGAGGACATCGACACGCTCTTGAATATCCTGAAAGAAAAGGATATCCCGCTCGACGCTTCCGTCGACGAGGACGACGACGAAATGAGAATCGGCCCGCAAGGCTTGATCGTCTGCACGAAGGCTGACCTGCCGGCCGCGGCCGACAACCTGGCCGTCCTGAAAGAGCTTCGCCCGGCCGAACCAGCCATGCTACCGGTCTCCTCGGTTTCCGGTGAAGGCCTCGATGAAATGATGCGCCGGTTGTTCACCATGCTCGACGTGATTCGGGTCTATTCCAAGGAACCCGGCAAGCCGGCGGACAAAAGCAAGCCTTTCATCCTCCCGGTCGGCAGCACGGTGGAGGAACTGGCCCGGAGTATTCACAAGGATCTGGCCGAGAAGCTGCGGTTCGCCCGCATCTGGGGCGAACATATCTTCGCGGGCCAGCAGGTGCAAGGCCGTCACGTCCTGAACGATCGCGATGTCGTCGAATTGCACGAATAAACGTCGTACGGGGTCAGTTCCGTCGTCTCCGCCCTCTGGTTTTACGTCGCCCCTTTTTCACGATTTCCACCAACTCCCGGGTGGACACCTTTGCTTGAATCGCGGGAACATCAAGTGGAGAGCGGCTGGCCTGCTCGGGAGTAAGCGCAAAAGTACTTCCATCTTTTCGTCGGATAAGCACCTTGCCGGTGGACTCCGCCCGATCCAGAACGCTGGCGAGTTTTTGTCTGGCTTCGGAGTAAGTGTAAACGCGCATGTCAAACCTCCACTAATTTGACAATTGTAGAACCACCAAACCAAAGAACCAAGTGCTGGACAGGATGGCGATACAAGAATATTTTGATGAGGTAAATATGATGGAAGGGGGAGCATTTGAAATTGAGTGGCAGGGTGGCGTGGGCAGGCCTTTGTCACGCCTTTGCGGGACAAGGGCCTGCCCGTGGTTTTGAGGCTGAAGAGTATGGTACGAATATTCCCAAGTACGTCGGAATTCGCTGTACCATCTTTTTTCGGATGCACCCGGAAGAAGGCGATGGGCCAAGAAACGCTTGTTGTCCATCGGGGACATGGATAAGATGCCGCTATGGATTTTGAATGGGATCCACGGAAGGCGGAGAGAAACTACACGAAACACGGTGTATCATTTTATGAGGCCGTGACGGTCTTTGCCGATCCATTATCGATGACCTACAATGATTCGGATCATTCATTGGCGGAACATCGTTTTATTACGATTGGAAATTCCCGTCTCGGACGACTTTTAATCGTGGCCCATACGGACCGTGAGGATCGACTGCGGGTAATCAGTGCGAGAAAAACAACGTGACGCGAAAGAAGGCAATATGAAGAAGGTGGCTGAGAAAAAAAGAAAAAATGAGCTGCGTCCGGAGTATGATCTATCCAAACTCAAGGGAGGAGTAAAAGGCAAGTATGCACACCGCTATAAGGCGGGTACCAACCTGGTTCTGCTTTCGCCGGATGTTGCACCCTACTTTCCCGACGAGCAGGCCGTGAATGCCGCCTTGCGATCGTTAATCGGAATCGCCAAAGCCAAGCTCCGCCATTCGCGCTAATGGCACATTCTGGAACACCAAAACGGCGGATCACGACTCGCCGGTTTACCCCACGACGAATTCGCTAATGTCTCAAGGAATGAAGATCATATTCGACTTGATGACCCGACAAGGACGATGAAGTTCAATAAATCTATTGGAGTATTGACGTGAGCCTCAAGCAAAACGAATATTTGACTTTCCGCGGCCGGCTTTTTCCCGACGGGCGGCCGACGGAAATCCAGATCGCCGACGGGCGGGTCGCCAAGGTCACGAGTGTCGATAGCCTCGACGAGCCGGCCGGTACGCAGCGTTGGCTGTCCCCCGGCTTTTTCGACATCCAGATTAACGGCTTCGTCGGCCGGGAGTTCTGTACACCGGACCTGAAACCCGAGGATGTCGCTTGCATGGCCGAGGCCATGTTGAAAACCGGTACAACGCATTTTCTGGCCACGATTATCACCAACAGTCTCGACGCCCTCCGCCACCAGGCCGCCACCATCGCCGAAGCGATGGAGAATAATCCTTTCGTAAAACGAAGCTGCGCGGGGATTCACGTGGAAGGTCCGTTCCTCAATCCGGAGGACGGGCCGCGCGGGGCCCATCCGCTCGAGCATGTGCGCGCTCCGAACATCGCTGACTTCGAGAGAATCCGGGAAGCCTCGCGCGGCAAGGTCGCCCTGCTGACCCTGGCTCCCGAGCAACCGGGCGCCGAAGCCCTGATCCGTCACGCAACGGCAAAAAACGTGATCGTTTCGTTGGGGCATCACAACGCCGACCTGCCGGCCATCAAGTTGGCGGTCGAGGCCGGTGCCCGGCTATGCACCCACCTGTGCAACGGCAGCCATGCCACCCTGCCCCGACTCAATAACTATATCTGGCACCAGTTGGCCGAGGACCGCCTCTGGGCCAGCTTCATCTCCGACGGCCACCATATCCCCGCCACCACCCTGAAATGCGTCTTACGCGTCAAAACCCCGGCCCGAAGCGTTCTGATCACCGACGCGATGAGTGCCGCGGGCATGTCCCCCGGTCGGCACCGGCTCGGCCGGACGGAGGTCGAACTGACCCCGGAAAACAAGGTCGTCCTGCCCGGCACACCCTATCTGGCCGGGTCGGCAGCCGATATGCCTCGGATTATCCGCCACGCGATTATCGACGGATGCGTCTCGATGGCCGATGCCCTGCGGATGGCCGCGATCAATCCCCGGGCTTTGTTCAGCCAGGTCATCGATCCATGGACCTGCCGCCCGGGGGCCGAGGCCGACCTCGTCGAGTTCGATTGGCGGGAAGATCCGGGACGGCTGGACATCCGACAAGTCGCTCTTGGTCCCTTTTCCCTGTAGGACCGCGCTTGATGCGGAAGGGGGGTTCGCTCTACAATAGGGTATACTGCAAGGGAGGCCGCCGTTGTGGCGGAAATGGGTCGGCGGCGACGGCCACGAACCCACGGCAGCCGGCGCTGAAAATTTTTCCCCGGAAACACACCGAGACGCATGGCCAGAAGCAAATACAAACTCGGCGAAATTCTTGTCAAGAACAAGCTGCTCAGTATCAACGCCCTTAAGGACGCCATCCGCTATGCCAAGGAGCATAACCGGCGATTGGGCGAGGCCCTGATCGAGTTGGAGCTCTGCTCGGAAAAGGATGTCACCAAGGCCTTGGCCAAGCAGTTCGACATGCGTTACGTCAATCTCGACAAGACCTCCGAGGTAACCGCCAACCTGAAACTGATCCCGGCCAAGATGATCAAGGATCTCAAAATCCTGCCGTTGGGCGAGGAGGACGGGCGGCTCAAGGTCGTCATCTCCGACCCGCTGGATCTGGATAAACTCGACCTGCTCCGCTTCAAGCTCAACCCCAACATCGAATGTGCCCTGGCCCCGGCCAGTAAGATCCAGAAATTCATCGATACCTTCATGTCCGGTTACGACAGCCAGATCAAGGAGGCGGTCCACAGTATCGACGAGGACCAGCCCGACGAGGGGTTGGAAGGCGCCGGCCGCCTCGTCGAGGAGGACGACGACGCCCCCATTATTCGCCTGATCAACCAAGTGATCGGCGAGGCCGTCCGCACCCGGGCCAGCGATATTCACATCGAGCCGATGGCCGACCGCGTTCGTGTCCGCTACCGGATCGACGGGGTGTGTATCGAGAAAGAAAAAATCCCCAAATCCGTCCAGGGCGCGGTCCTTGCCCGGCTCAAGCTGATGGCCGGCATCGATATCGCCGAAAAGCGCGTGCCGCAGGACGGCCGTATCAAGATGCGCTTCAGCAACGACGACATCGATTTTCGAGTCAGCTCCTGTCCGGGCTACCACGGCGAGAGCATCGTGCTGCGTATTCTGCGTCCGGAATCCGTTCGCGTCGGTATCCAGAGCCTTGGTTTCGAGCAGGATAACTACGAAACCTTCATGAACATCATCAAGCGGCCGAACGGCATCTTCCTGGTCACCGGGCCGACCGGTTCGGGCAAGACCACCACGCTCTATTCGGCGCTGCAGGAACTCAACCGCCCGGACCGCAAGATCATCACCGCCGAGGATCCGGTCGAGTATAACTTTCCCGGCATCAACCAGTGCCAGGTGCGCGACGACATCGGCCTGACCTTCGCCCGTATTCTCCGAGCCATGTTGCGGCAGGCGCCGAATATCATCCTGGTCGGCGAGATTCGCGACATGGAGGTGGGCGAGGTGGCCATCCAGGCGGCCCTGACCGGTCACCTGGTCTTCAGCACCCTGCACACCAACGACGCTCCCGGGGCGATCACCCGTCTGATCGATATGGGCATCAAGCCCTTCCTGGTGGCCAGCTCGATCCAGGCGATCATGGCCCAGCGATTGATCCGGATCATTTGCGAGGAGTGCAAGGAGGACGACCCCTCGCCCAACCGGCAGTTCATGCGGGCGATCGGCATGACCGACCAGGAATTAGAGGGTCGTTCGCTCAAGCGGGGCCGCGGCTGCAAGCGCTGCAGCCAGACCGGTTTCCGCGGCCGGCAGGGCATCTTCGAGATGCTGAGCATGAACAACGAGCTGCGCGAGCTGGCCTTCAACCGGGCCCCGACCAGCCAGGTTCGCAAGGCCGCCCGCGCCAGCGGCATGCGTACCTTGGTCGAGGACGGGAAAATCAAGGTGCTCCGGGGCGTGACGACCCTGGAGGAAGTAGCCCGCCACGCCCAGGCCGAGGGGGTGGTGATCGAGCAAGAGGACTGATGCACGACCGCTGCTCGCCGATACGCGCGGCGGGCCCTAACGTGCTGAGCAGGAAATCTTATGGGAACGTTGCACATTGACCGTATCTTGGAAACCTGCATCAAACGCGGGGCCTCGGATATTCACCTCACCGTGAATCGCCCGCCGGTGCTGCGTCTGCACGGCCGGCTCCGTTCGCTGGAAACCAAGGTTCTTGAACCGGAAGATACCGTCGGGCTGATGAAATCCATCACCCCGGACCGCAACCAGCAGGAAATCCAGGAGGAGGGCGGCACCGACTTCGGCTTTGCCTTCGGTGACGCGGGACGTTTTCGGGTCAGCGTTTTCCGCCAGAAGGGCAACCTGTCGATCGTGCTGCGGCTGATTCCCAACCGGTTGCTCTCCTTCAAGGACATCGGCCTGCCGCCCATCGTGCAGGCCCTCTGTCGTCGTCCACGCGGGCTTTTTCTGGTTACCGGTCCGACCGGTTCGGGCAAAACCACCACCCTGGCCTCCATGGTCAACTACATCAACGAGAATTTCGACCGGCACATCGTCACCGTCGAGGAGCCGATCGAGTATT
>CAZXSA010000008.1:0-42404 GCA_964642815.1 uncultured Planctomycetales bacterium
TGAATACGCTTTTGGTCAGCCGGGGCTGGTCTTCCTGGAGGCTGCACAGGCCGTTACTGAGGACTTCCGGCAACATGGGGATGACCCGGCGTGGAAGATACACACTATTGCCGCGTTGTCGGGCTTCCGTATCGAGTGGCCCGTCCTCGGTCACGAAGGCGGCGACATCGGCGATGTGGACACCCAACTCGAAGCGGTTTTTCGCGAGGCGCCGGATGGAAATGGCGTCGTCGAAATCCCGGGCGTCGTCTGGATCAATGGTGACGACGATCTGCTCGCGGAGATCCTCGCGTTGGCGAAGCTCGATATCCACATCGTAGTCGCGGACCGCCCGCCGGGCATCGTCCAGGACGGCGGCGGGGAATTCCTCGGGCAGATGGTATTGACGGATGATGCTGAGAGTGTCAATTTCCGGGTTGCCCCGGCGGCCGAGTACCTCGACAATCACGCCACGGGGCGGCCGGTCGGGGGTGGGGAATTCGGTCAGTTCGACCACGATCTGATCGCCGGTCTTGGCCCCGGTGGCGGAAACATCGCCGAGCAACACGGAAGCAAAGAGGACGCGGCCATCCGGCCGCAGATACCATTGCTTGCCTTCACGGACCAGCTCGCCGACAAAACGACTTTGTCCGCGTTCGATGATACGGGTGATTTCTCCCTCGATGCGGACCTCCGGCCCGCGCCGGTCGCGCCGGACGATCCGGGCCGCGACCGTATCGCCGGTCATCGCGTGCAGCGTTGCTCCGGGAGGGATAAACAGGTCGCCGTGTTCAACGGGGCTGTTGGGCACCACGAAACCGAACCCGCGCGGATGACCGCGAAAATTGCCCACGATCGTGTCGGCGGGGCGGGCGAGCATGACATCATTGCCGCCGCCCATAACGACCCGCCCTTGTTTCATCAGGGTCTTGATCGCCTCGCGGAAGGCGGGGTATCCACCGGCGGAAACGCCCATCGAGCGGGCCAATTGACGGATATGCCCCGGACGATACTCTTTTTGTTCCAGGTGTTCCAGAATACGCTTGGACATGTCTTGGGATTGGGGAATGAGTGATTACCTCCGTTGAAGCGGGTCGATGATTTCATTGCCTCGACCTCGTTCCTGTAAAGAGTTATACGCTATCCGTCGGATTTGTCCAATCTCCTCAGTATTGCCAGTCGCAAGATTATCAGACTTTCCAAGGACGATGGCCCGGGAAACGCAAGAATGATACGCGCGGCTCAGGCGGTTCCAAGTTTCCGCCGGCAAAATAGCTTATGGCTATCATAACATCGCGCCGATTAAGAGGATCTGGGGCGATATATTGAACGCCGGGCCGGGACAGGAATGGTCTCGGAACACGCGGAATCGCCGGAGATTCTTCACGCATGCGCGAAATCTTGAACATGGCAGTGGGTGTCGCTCTGCTATTAACGGCGTTTCCGCGTCCGCTCGGGGCCGGGATCATTGCCGTCTCAACCGATGTTGGGGGAATGGCCTTGCCAGCTTCCATGCCGACTCCGCGGCAAAGTTTACTCGATGAACATGTTCGGCCCCTGATGGGCTGGATGGGGGAATCGTGTAGCCTTATCTTGGATATGGATCAAAGTAAGTTCATGCGGTTCAGCCGACCGATCGATCGGTCATCTGTCATGCTTGAGCCGCCGAGGGTTGATTTTCAAGGAATACGTATTTATGCCGGCAATGGGGAGATCCTTTCAAATAATGCGATGGTCTCGACGCCCATGGTCCGCAAGAAGTCGGAAACCCATGCAAAAGGGGAGACGATGATGGTACCGGATACGGCCACCCTGCTGTTGCTGGCTCTGGGCAGCCTTCTATTCATCTGCGATCGACGATGGCGTTTGGGTTTTAGTAAATGATGCGAGATCATGCACTCGCTCCCGATCGTTTACTTATTGATTGACTTTCCCATAACGTCCAAACCCTATAGCATATTCCGTGAAGACGATGTTCTGACGACTCGAAAGGTTCGGGGAGGTTGCGTGCATGCCCGCTTTTTGTCGTTGTATTCTAGCCGGTGCTTGGTTTGCGCTGGTCAACCCGGCGGTCGACGGCGAGGCCGTTCATATCGATTACTATCATCTGCGCGCGCCGGACGACAAGTATGATATTGAGCAGGCCTCGGGATTACATTATGGAAGGCTGGGGTCGCGCGAGGGGTTGTGGGTAGTTTGTGACCGTAACGGTGGCCGTTCGGCGGGGAAATTGTATTTCCTGTCCGCGGAAAAGCTCCCCAAGGCCAATTCCGGCGAAGCTTTGACGACCGATGAAGTTTTTATCATTGAGCCGTCTGACGATTGGGTGGGTTTTACCAAGGAATATGCCGCCGCCGGAGAAAGGGTTCTGGCGGAGTTGCGTCGGCAGATTATGGCCACTCTGAAGGGCGATGACGGGCCGATGCTCGATCTGGAAGCGGTGACGATAGCTTTTTCACCCGAGCCGCCTCATGAATCGCGTATCTTCGTGGCCGTGGAACAACCTTATTCCATGGTGCTTGAGCTGGAATTGGTTAACCGGAAAGAGCGGGCGGCCGCCCGGCTGATCGGTGTATATACTTATAACTGCGTTGACGAGGAACAGGGCCGAGATTCCAACGATGGCTTGGAAGGCTTGACGCCCACTGGCAACCCCGGCGAGCTTTATTGGGTCGAGGAGGGAACGTGCAGCCATACCTCCGAGGCCAAGCCGCTGATCATGTTTACGAATCCGCGGATGGGGCGTGCCCGGCTGGTCAAGGGACGGATGGTGGTGGATCAGTCGATATCCGCAAGCTTGACGGCGGCCGTCCGCGCCCAGCGGCAGGGGCAGATGCAGACGCTCAATGCGCTGGCGCCGACTCCCGAGGGGCTGCTGCTGGCCGTCGATCGTAACGGCGGTTGGATTCTGCGAATTGATCCAGCGACATGCCTGGCGGAGCGATGGCTGAATTTATACGATATTGATGGGCATGATTTGCGTAAGGTTTTGGCGGATTTCCCGGCTCCTCGAAGGATGCCATATATCAGCATTGAAGGAGCGGCGGTCGATCCGGCGGGGCATCTCTGGCTGGTGGATGATCCGGCCATGCCGGAGAATTTCCGCGCCTCGTGCCTGATACGCATCGGAGGGTTGGAAGTAAACAACAAAGGAAAACGATGTTCGAGCAGCGCACCGGAGACTGAAACTCAGCCATAAACCATTCATCTTATGCATACCTTTATTCGAACGACGATTTATGTGGCCCTTGTTCTTACCGGCGGTTGCACGCATCCCTTATGGTTCGTGCCGGAGAATTATCCGGGAGAGACTTCCTCGCGCATTTTCCTCGAGGAGAAGGCCGGGGCACGTTTTTATGCCGAAGAGGGCCTGGCGGATGCTCGGTGGGTCGAAATTGAGCGTGAGGATGGGTCGGGGGTAATCAACGGATATCTATCGACGACCAGTGACCATCGCGGAGCCATGATCGTCATGCTGGATGGAGCAACGATCTGGTCGTCCGAGAATTCGGAAGGTGGCGCGCGTTACTGGCATGAGCATGACGCGGCCGTGTACCGCTCTTACAAGTTTGTGACTTTTTCGCTGGCCCTTCCGGAGTGTGGAACGGCTTACGGCGGGCAGGATTTGGCGGATCTCATCGAGGCCGTGGACTGGTTGGATGAGCAGGGTCGTTCCTTATTGAATGTCGAGCGAATTTACATGCTGGGTTATTCCAAGGGGGCGACGCTGGCCGCGCTGTTGAATCGGTCGCGTCAGGTCACCGCGCTGGTGGGGATGGGGGGAATGTACGAACCGGATCAAATACACGATTACTTCGGAATCTATACCGTATTATCCTCGCTGGCGCCCGCCAATGAGGGCTTCTGTCATTTTGCGGGCACTCTGGACTACTATTCTTCGGCCGAATCCGGCGGATGGGATAGCCTGGATACCGTGGGACATCTGGAGGAATTCCATAGTCCAATGCTGTTTATTCATGGAACGAGCGATCTGGTCTGGGGTGTGGACAACGCCCGTCATCTGCAGGAGCGTTATTTGCTGCTACGAGCCGCCGGGGTCGAGCTGCCTGCCCTGGAGTTTATGTATCTGCAAAACGGTTCGCACGCGGATGCGCGAAACTCTCCGGCATCACGCAATCGGATATTGTTGTTTTTGGAGCAATTCGAGCCGGCGTTGCCTGATTGACCCAAAAATCCCTCACCCGGGTCGTTCGCGTATATAATCGACGGCTTTCTGGAAGATACGGTCCACCTCTTTTTGTTGATCATCGGGCAGGGCGAAGGTGCTTTCGGAGATTTTCTGCTGGGCCTTTTCCCAAGCCACGTTGAGTATCCCCGGCGAGCCGGCCTTGTGCCATCCGCCGACATTCCAGTGCTTGAACATCCGGGGGAACCAGAAAAATTCGCGGAACCGCGCGGCGGTATTAGCTAGACCGGTGAAACCGCCGGCTTCCACGCCTTCGGCGATCATGGCCACGGGGTCGTGTTCCTCCCAGTTCAAACCGCGTATTAACCGCTCGACGTAGCCGGCGATTTCGATATCGATGATCGCCTGCTGCGGACTGAATACTTCGTCCATGCTGAGTTGTCCGACGGATCCGAAACGCCAGACGCCCAGCAGGGCTTGCCACATCATCGAGGCCGTCTTTTCGCAAACCGCCTGGGCGTCCGGTTGCTTGGCCATGCTCCGGAAGCCGCCGGACCAGATCGTCTGGCCGGTCATGAATTCGTACATTTGGAAACGCATCGAGGTCAGCAGACACCATTCCGGCGAGCCCACGGTCATGATCGCGTATTGCATATCCAACGGGTCCAGCCGCGGGGCCCATAGATTCCGCTCTCCGGTCAACACGAAACGCAGAAGGCTGTAAGCCAACTCCTCGGCCAGCGACTGGACCAGCGCGGCCCGCGGTTCGAGCGGCGTCGTGGCCCCGGCAATGGGGATTGGCCCGGCGATAAACAGACGAACATCGGGATTATCGAGAAACGCGTAAATCACGTTCAGCCCCTCGCTGTTAAAACGCAGGGGGCTGATGGGAACCTCCTGCATGAGCAGGTATTTGCGGCCAGCCGCCAGGTTCATGTCGATGTGGTAGCGGATTTCCTCGGGATCAAGGATGGCTAATCCACCGCCAAGCTTGTGGCTTTCGGTCAGGGCAATATGCTCGGCGGTGATGGAAGCCAGTTCGGGCGGTACGTCGCCGGGCAACACGGGTATGCCACCGCCGACATCCCGGGCGTCCCAGAAGCGGGCCATCCGGCGGGCCTCCGATGTCGTGGCTTTGCGTACATCGAGCGTTTCCGGATCGCAATAGAATAATCCCCAGGAACATCCGGCCAGCTCGAATTTACCGTCCGCCGGCGGGGGCACCGGTTGAGTATGCCGGCGGCAATATTCAATCAGCTCCCAGACGGGCTTTCCCGAAAAACACAGCCGGTCGCCGCGGTAATCGATACCCTCGATGGCCGTCATGCGTTTGACCGTCTCCGGATGCGTGCAATAAACACCGATTTTCTGAAGGACGGCGATAGCGTCGTTGACGATTTTTTCCATGTCCGCCGTGGAGAAAGGTTTGTTCAGTAGCGGCCGCCAGTTACGCCGGTTAGGGACCGTATCGCCCGCCTGAGAACTGCTGGTCATTGTCGATCTCCGATTGCCGGGTGATTTTGGCCAAACGCCAGTTTAGCAAATCGTATCATGATCGATGCGGAGACGAGCAAAATAGTAATCAACCATTCCCATTGGGCGTGGTTGATTACTGGAAGTCCTTACGACATAGGGGGTTTAATGTGCGCTGGCCCTGCTCTATTCTCTTACCTTCCATTCGGTCGTCGGCTCGTTAGGTACCGCATCGCGGAAGAATATCCAATCAATGTGATACACTCGAGGGTTAGGATCCTCATTGCGATGTTTACACAGGAGTTGATTGACGAATTCCGACTGCGCAGTCGCCGGAGTATCTCTCGTATATTCCGTACTACCCACGCCATCAGTCAAGTTCACATCGTCCCACTTCATTGACACAACATTGCCGAGAACCCGTAACGCGAGATCATGAAAATTGGTCCCAATATCCACGCTTGGCAATTTAAGACGGATACGTTCGCTAACCGTTCCGGTGTTCCACTGATACTCAACGGGATCATCACCTTGCCAGACCGCTGCCGGGTTGCCGACATGTGGACCATAGTAGTTGGATGAGCCGAGTACGAAGTTGTGAGCAGTACCGGGCACTTTCAACCGCACATGGCACTCATGTAATGTGGGAGCAACAAACATGTCCTTGTAGATACTGTTCACATTGTGTGCATTACCCATAATAGTTAGTATTGAATTAGATGTTGTGGGCGTACTTAACGCTGGAACCTCTCGGGAATACGGGTAGGGCCATGCATTATATGCGGTCGTAAAGTCCTTGGCTCGTCCCCAAAACACAGTACCTATTGCCTCTACTATTCTCGGAATAGTCGGCGACCAACCTGCATCGACATAACTGCGGACACCTCCAGTTATCTCTTCTCCTTTCACCGGGTTAGCGCTTCCGATGTATACATCGAGTCCGGTCCCCTCGGTATAGAGAATAGCGGGCTTGTAAAGGCTCCAGCCACACCATCCGCAGATGTTTGGCTTTCCTGTCGCGATAAGTTGTATGCCTCTTGAAGCGATGGCTGGTAGAATCAACGTCCAGGTAATTCCATCTTGGGAATGAGCCATGTAGATGTCGTGATAGGGATGCGTCTGCACTCTGCTTGAGGCGAACGAACCTGCCAGCCAATATTGATCACCGATATGTTTAACATCAAAATGCCACGGTCCGCGCATATATATGGGCAAGTTCAACGTGCAATCAGAAAACTTTTTCCATGCGGCGAAACCGTTGGTGGCCGGGGTACTCGCCCACAGTTCGAGTTTGTAAGTGTAGGAAAGATAGTGCGGAGATGCAGGGTCGGTATCGCGGGCAATCTGATTAGTGGTCCACATAAGTAGACGTCCACCGTTCGGATCAATCATGACCACTGGCGCGATACCGTTATCATTGCCAAGATTTGTCAAATTTGTCGCGTTACCTTCTCCGGCGCCCCGGTCGATTTCGACCTCATCCCAACCGCCCGAGGTAGTCAGCAATACGTACACAATCGAGGATTGCGTTTTTGTACAACGATAGTAGACCGCCAAGGTGTCGGTTGCCGGGTAGCCCCCTCCGAACGTGTTAGCCGGCACCCATACCGCCGTAGGATCAGCGTTGTAATACGCCGGATTTCCCGACGGCTGCGATACTAGACGATTAGTTTTCCCACTTAGTGAATACTTGTCAGCATCCGCCATGCTGGCGTCGCCGAGAACGTTGACTTGTGTTGTGGACACCACCGCCGCGATGACGAAGTCGCCAATACCTTCAATCGTAATCGTCTTACCGACATGTCCATCTAGGAACACAGCCGAATTCGCGGTGAGTCTCGTCAGCCCCGAGCCAACCTCCTCGTACACGCCACCCGTGATGATACATCCGTCATCCTGGGGAATACTTGGATACAGTGCATCTTCGGCGTATGGGGATCCCGCATCCGTCTTTGTGTTTTGGGGCCATACCCAGCTTTTATCAGACACTCTCCGTACCCATACACTAGGGTTTTCTAACGCCCCAACGCCATTATTGCTATTCGCGTAATAGCCGCCGGTATCATTCGGACACTCACGGGCAGGGGTCCAGATTGTGTCGATCAGAACTCGATCGTACTCCATACCATTTTCGCCGTCGGCGTGTCGCATCCAGCCTTGAGCCTCTATAACGGAAGGGTGAACACAAGGCAAATTTGTTCCAGTGGGACGTTTTTTGCTTGAGCCCGTACCTACTTTCAAATCGGTAGGCAGGTTTATATCAACCATGGAATCGGCGACCACCTGCGCGGCGAATGATTCAGCTTGTCGAACTTCAGTATTAGCGTCGCCGCCATAGATGTCAATGATGTTCCGACCGGGAGAGAGTTCTGGAATGCGCAGCCAAATATCGGCAGACGTTTCGCCCTCTCTCGCAATAAAATAGTCGCAAGGCTGTCCACCACAATCAAACCGAAGCCGGTTGAACGAATAGAAACCATCGCCCATATCCGCTGCCGCCAGCGTTACCATAACTGTATGATGATAAAGCGTCATAGTGTTAGGACTGGTTACATATAATTTTAATATATTATCTCTGCCATAGCAGCGTTGGAATACGGCGAAGTCGTCCTGATCCACGTCACCGTCCCGGTCGAAGTCGGCCTGCTGGCATTTTCTGCTGCCGTCGTGGGGGATGCCCGGTCCGGATGCGCAGGACTGGAAAACATCAAAGTCTTCCTGGTCCACGTTGCCGTCGTCATCTAAATAGGCCTGCCCGCAGGATTCGCTATCATTAGGGAGGGTACTCGTATTGCCGGAAGTTGTCGCAAAGTCGTTCGTGGAGTGATTCGATCCCGCACCAAGGTCGTCCGCTGATGTGGTGTAAAGGCTACCCACAAAAACCGTCACCCATACAACACACGCGCGCATAGTCGCCCGCTGCATGACTCGCCTCTTGTCTTCCCAAAAATCCCGTTCATACCGGGCTTGGATTAGCTGGGGATAAATAATTCCCGCCACCGACCGTGCTTTATTTTTTCATTATATCGATCCCTTCCGAGGGATGCAACCAAGGGATTATCCTAATCGTTCATACTCAAGTTGCCTGATACACCTGAATTTTATCGCCCTTTTTTAGGAGCAATAAAAGATTAAACATATGTCCGATAAAAAGCATTCTCGCGACTCGACATCATTATCTTTCCGCCATGGAAAAGGGTTTGTTCAGTAGCGTTCGAAATATGACTTTGTAGTGCGCTATCAATGGCAGCGTTTTGGCTGGTCTGTCGGCTGGTTCAAGCAACGGATCGACTCTCTTGGCGGGTGGTCCTGCCACAGTACCTCAAGCAAACCCCTTCCTCGAAGGAAAAGCGGCGTCATCGCCGCCGCAGTCCACAAGTAAGGGGAACGCTACTAAAAATCACCTGGGCCGCAAGGACTCGAACCTTGAACCTTCTGATCCAGAGTCAGACGTGCTACCAGTTGCACCACGGCCCAATTGTCATCGGCATGGGGGTCTCCCGGTAAACCGTCGAACCCGCCTACCTATCGACGTTTTATTCTGGCGGGGTTCTGCGGCTTTGTCAAGCAGGAAAAGGGCCTACCCAGGGCCTATGACGGGGGGCTGCAGCGGAAACGACCGGGCGGGGGGAGAGGAGAAAACCGAGGGACGGCGGGACAAAGCGACGGAGAGATTGGGTAAGGGCCTCCACCAGCCCGACGCGCGAGCAAGGGTTCTTTATACCAGCCCGACGCGCGAGCAAGGGTTCTTTATACCAGCCCGACGCGCGAGCAAGGGGACATCATCAGCCCGCAGCAGTTTACCTCGCTCGCCTCGGCGGAGCCCAGCGGAGCCGGGCCGTGGCGGGCAAGCGAGGGAACATTGCCAGCCCGCAGCAGTTTACCCGCCGTGGCGGGCGAGCAAGGGTTAAGCCCCGAAGAGGGCGACGTAAAATCCTCGTACAGGATAGAGAGTGGGAGACAAGGGGACGGGGAGATGGAGGGACAAAGAGAGCGCGTAAGATCTTCTTGCTCACTCGTTTTCTATTTCCTGCCCCGTGCCGAAGGTCCACCGTGGCGGAATCGCTGACTACTGATTGCTGACTCCTGACTGCTGTTCGCTATCCCCTTTCCCCTCACTACTATCAACTTTCTTCGTGATGCCCCCCGAATTCGCTAGAAGAGTCATTTAATAGATGACTGTCCCCGGTTATCCAATAGGTGACTGTCCCCGGTTATCCCGGTTATCCTACCAGTTACGGCTTCGTACGGTTCGGGAATTCCAAGTTAGGATGTGCCTTTTGGAGCCATGCGATACCCACCGCTGACACCTTCGTATCATTGAGCTCAATGTATTTGAGAGAGATCATAGGGTCCAAAGCTTTTATGCCTTCGTCTGTAATGGGAAGCCCGTTGAGTTTCAACCAATTCACCTGCTTGAGCCTGCCGAGATGCGCCAAGCCGGCATCTGTCACCTTCGTGTTCGACAGGTAGAGGCTCTGTAAGCGCACCAATTTCTCCACATGCGCCACCCCGGCATCGTCGACCTGCGTGTTCTCAAGGAACAAGTGCTTCATATCCGTCCGCTCAGTGATACTCGCCAGTCCCTTGCCGGATACCTTCGTCCCGTTTAATGCCAGCCACTGGAGCTTCGTCAGCTTCTTAAGTTGCGGCATCCCGTCATCGGTAATGCGCGTGTGCTGAAGGTCTAATGTCTTGAGCTTGGTAAAGCGTCCAATGGTTGCCAGCCCCGCATTCGTTACTGGAGCCTTGCCAAGCAGCAAATCCTCCAATTCGGTGAGGTTCTTAATCTTTGCCAGCCCCGCATCCGTAATCTTTGCGCCATAAAATCGCAGCACACGCAGTTTCTTCATTCGGCTGATTGCCGCCATTGACTCATCCCCGACCGTTTCGTTGAAATCCAGCCAAAGCTCCTGCATCTTGCTGAGTGGTGCGAGATGTACTATGCCTGCGTCGGTAAATGGCGTTGCCCCGAGAATGAGCACCCGCAATTCCGTCAGACCGGCGAGGTACTTAAGACCATCATCCGTGACCCGCAACGGCTGCATGATGCTGAGATGCAGTTCTTCCAGCTTCCGACATTTCGCAAGATGCGCGAAACCTGCATCCGTGATCGGCAGGGGCACTGTCCGAGGGTCCGGCCCCGACCAAACACTTGCCCCTGGAATAGTGATTGATGTGATCTCTGGATGGTTGTCCAGGACGCCCAAGTCCTGGTCGTTCGCGTCTTGTGTGAAGATGACAATGCCATCTCTAATCACGTAGTGCTTCGGATTGGGTCCGTCTTCTGCTCGGGCCAGAACTGCCATCATCGTTAAGCCAGCTAAGATCAACGGAATGATTCGTCCCATCGTCCATCTCCTTAGGGTGCGAAACAGGGACGCACCTAGTTTCTAGGGCTTGTGGCAACATTCAACTCGCCGCTTCGGCCAGCCTTCGGATCGCTAAAGGCCAAAAAGTGTCGCTATTGATTTACACTCCTTTTCACCTTTCGGCCTTTCCGGATATTGCAGCAGACAACCTTGATCCGCCCTTCCACGTACCGCCCTTTTACATCATAGCCCCTCTGAGGGGCGAAAGCATCGATACCGGGGCGACTTGACGGCCGCAGGCTTCAGAATGGCTGCCGGTCTTGGGGGTCAATCCTTTTTCGACCCTCAGGATAAAGCATACCGCGGAGCCGAGGGGTGAGCAAGAAAATATCGCCCGCATAGATGAAATTTTCATGTAACCTTGTGGGATAAAGCGGCCGGCTTTTGTCATCCGTGATTTTCCCGTCGGCGGCAGGCACAAACCGGAAACAGGCCCTGAAGGGGGTACTCGTGCGCGACGGTCGCGCTCAATCCGTCGATTCCGTCACGGACCTTGAGAGAGGACGGGAACTTATGATTCGAAGGAGTAGCCCCGGGCGTTGTCATTGTCATGGTAAAGGGCGATACTAGCGACCTGTGTGTCAGCCGAGGTCATCGAACGGAAAGACGAAGTAGGACAGGCTTTACTGATGGTTGAGTACTCGTTGCTTGTAGTGATAGGTTTCGCTGCCGGCCTGCTGGGCGGGCTTTTGGGCATTGGCGGCAGCGTGTTGATGATTCCGGGCATGACCTTCGTGCTGGGACCGGCTCAGCATCTTTACCAGGGGGCGGCCATGATCGTTAATTTCTTCGTGGCCTTGCCGGCGGTTGTCCAACATCTGCGAGCGCGAGCGCTATTGGGGCCGGTGATCCGCGTGCTGATACCGGCGGCGGTCATCAGCGTGCTCGTAGGGGTCTGGTTCAGTAATCGGACCTGGTTTCGCGGGGACAACCAGGTTTATCTCGCCCGGATTTTTGGGGGATTCATGGCCTATATGGTGGCTTACAATGTTTACCGCTTCGTTTCCAATCGACGGCTTCCCGAAATGGATACTTCGGCTGCCGCAAAAGTGCCGCGATGGAAAACGGCATTGACCGTCGGCGTGCCGATGGGTTTGGCCGGAGGGCTTTTGGGAATCGGCGGGGGAGCCGTGGCCGTCCCGTTGCAGCAGGTCTTTCTGCGGGTGCCGCTGCGGCAGGCAGTGGCTAATTCCGCCACGACGATTTTACCCTTAAGCATTATCGGGGCCTGTTATAAGAATTATGCCAATGCGCAGGTCGGCATCCCTTTTCAGAAAGCCTTCATACTGGCCTTGGTGTTGATCCCCACGGCGATGATCGGCGGTTATCTGGGCGGCAAGCTGACCCACCTGTTACCCCGGCGGGTTGTGCGGTTCATCCTGATAGTCGTGCTGCTCACGGCGGCGGTTGGGATGTTGTGCAAGCCTTTCCCCTCCGAGCAGGCGACGAGCCAGCCGGTTGCGCAGGTCTTGCGCTCGCCTTAAGAGGTTGTCCTCTTTTCGGTGATTTTCGCTTTTTACCCGATGAATCAACTCCGGCGAACTGGCCGATAGGAGCCATGAGACGGACGGGTTTGAAACGACCTCACGGGGTAAATCCGTCGATTGGGAGACAGGGCTATGTGTTCACAGTGGAATTCATGCCGGCGGTACATGCGGGTGGTGAAAAGACGTAACTGTTTCATCTTGATCGCCGGTCTGGCGCTGAGCGTGATGGGCGTCAGTTGCGACGGCGATGCGGCGGCCGTTTTTCGCCAGACGGCCACCAGTTCCATCGGGGCGGGGATTAAAACCATTCTGGACGGTATCGTGGACGGCGTGGTGGCCGCCGTCGAAACCAGGGGAGACGGTACGTCTTCAGCGAAGTGAATCCAGAAATAAGGCGGGCAAGGCGATTCACGAAATTGGGCAAAAACCGCCGACGCCGGCGCATTAATTGCCCTTCATCTCATCATGCTTCGTATGATTCGCGTCATCCCGCGCGGCGGTAGCTGTGCAGATCGACGCACATGTGCCACATGGAGTAATAATCGCCGCGTACGGGGAAATAGCGGCTTTGCCAGCCGACATGACGGAAACCCACGGACTGATAGCAGCGAATCGCGGGCCGGTTATCGGGGAAAACGACCAGACTCATTCGCTGCCCTTGGCGTTGATCAAACGCTTCGTCGAGTATAAGGCGAATCATGGTCCGGCCTCGACCGTTACCGCGGTGATCCGGATGGATGATGCAGTGGCCGATCCAGAAATGACGAACATCACCCGGCATTGTGTTCAATTCCAGATAACCCAGCGGCTCTGGAGAACCCTCCATACGCATGAACATGGGTTGGCTGCCGGAACCCGGCCAATGAAGGACTTTCTCCATCGAGAGCGGCGGGGCGGTCTTGGGGGCCAGCCAGAAAAGTTCGTCCTCGTCGCGGACCCAGCCAACCACGCGGTCAGCCAAAGCCGGATCGAAAGGGGACAGAAAACACGTGCCTTGCTCAAGGCTGCGTTTGGGAGGTTGTTCGAGGGCAATGCTCATGATTCATTCCTGTTCCAACTCTGTATATTATAGTATCGCTCAAGGGTGTCGTTTTCTGAAGATTTTACAAAAAAGAGCCGTCGCGGGTGGTGATAATGGCCTCGGACGATGATTTTTTCAGGGGTTTTGCCGTCCGGCGGGAGCGTTGGACGATCGCCGGCGAGGATTTCGATCTTTGCTGGCCGGCCGATATGGATAGCCTGCTGGATTTATCCTCGACGATCGATCGCTTTGAGCGGGAGGGATATATGCCCTATTGGGCTTCGTTGTGGCCGGCGTCGGTCATGTTGGCCGAAAAGGTGCTGAGGGTGGGGGGTGGCGGCGGTCGCCCGGCCGTGGAAATTGGCTGCGGGGTAGGATTGGTATCCCTGGCCGCCGCCCGAGCGGGTTGGTCGGTGACCGCCGGCGACTACGATGCCGATGCCTTAACCTTTGTTACTCTGAACGCGGAACGTAACGGAATAAGTTTGGAGTCCTGCCGGCTGATTGATTTCCGCGAGCCGCTCGATCGGCCGTGCTACGACTGTGTCTTGGCGGCGGATTTGCTTTACGAAAAACAGTTGCTCGAACCGTTGGCCCGGTGGGTGGCGTCGGCGTTACGGCCGGGTGGGTTCGGCTGGATCAGCGACTCGAACCGCGCAGTGGCGGACGCTTTTCCAGAAGAGGCCCGCCGGGCCAGTTTACGTACGAGTGTCGAGGCGGTCTCAACCCGACTTCTGGATGGTTCGACGGTCGAGGGGCGGATTTGGCGTGTTGAGTGGCCTTGATTCGTGGGGAGGCCAGATGGAACGAACATCAGCTAAAAGTGATAAGCCGGTCGACTCAAATGCATCCCGGGCCTGGTTGAATCTTACCGACGCGCAACTGCTGGCGCAATGCGAGGTGGATGTCTACCGAGCCAGCGGGCCGGGCGGCCAGAAGCGGAATAAGACCTCCTCGGCGGTTCGCTTGCGTCATCAGCCCACGACTCTGATCGTAATCGCCGAGGAGAGCCGGTCGCAGCATGAGAATAAGGCGAGGGCCTTGCGTCGGTTGCGACAGGCCATCGCCCTGAATTTGCGTAGTGACGTGGGCCGTGAGGAGTCACCGCCGGAGTTTTATCTCCACGTGCTGGCCGATGCTCCCGGTTTACACCTGTCAACCCGCCATCCGGATTATTGGCCGATCGTTCAATACGTGCTCGATGTGTTTGTAGCCCATGAGGCGGCCGTCGCCGAAACCGCGGCCGTGTTACAGATATCGACTGGTCAGCTTATCCGTTTCCTGAAGGATGATCCGAAACTGTGGGAACAGGCCAATCGCCTGCGACGGCAGTTTGGTCGACAACCGCTGCGGTGAAGGGGGCGACGAGCGTAGTTTCATCGCGTGGGGAGGATCGAACCATGCGGCGGCCGACAGAAATAATCCTTGTCCCGGATATGAGCATTCCATTCAAGTGGAGGGGATTGCGGCGCATCACATTGCTGGAGATGAATATAATGGCATGGTATAATTAAGAGCATGGTTTGGACGCCGGAAACATCCGCCTATCAGAAGGTTAACGCGGTCACCGATACGATAATCGCCACCGCCGCGGCGAGGGAACAGATGAACGAGCATCTTAATTTAGTGGCCATCATCGAGGGCGGTCGTCACCTGCTGGTGGGGGCCAAGGCGATGGCTCAGTATGTCGAACAGCGTTTTACTCGCGATACGGATTATCTTGTGGATCATAAGCTTTTTCTGGAAATCCGGCGATGGTTTAACCGGGAAAAAGTTCCCCACGAAGATACGGGGGAAGCGATCCTATCCGAATCAATCGGAATTGACGTCATCGACGCCCATCATAATCCGGTTCTGAAAGCTCTGCTGCATAATGAACGTGGCATCCCCTCGCCTGAAGCCCTGGCGGCCACCAAGTATGTAGCCATTATCAGCGGAACCCGAGGGCAGCCGAAATTATCCTTCGACATCGGTGATTTTATCAGCTTGGTCACCTTGGAAGCTTTTGAAGTCGAGAAATTTCTCGACTTCCTGGTGGATCGTTACACGGAGCAGCGCGGCCATGCCCGGGAGTTGATCGAAAAAATCAAGCGTGGCGAATCGCCGATTGTCCTGTGACCGGAGAAGTCGTCGTCCCAAGGGCGTGTAGATATACCGTGACCCGTCCGCATAAGGCATCTCGAAAATGGCTGCGAGGGTATCGACTGGCTTACGGCCAGGTGATCCCGCCCGAGGCCCGGGTCAACCCCGACGAATTCCCACAAGAAGAATATCCCGTTTACTGCCCGGATTGTGATTACCTCTTGCGCGGCCTGCCGGACAATCACCGTTGCCCGGAATGCGGCCGGTCGTTTGAACGCGGCAGACTGCTTGTCGAGCAGTACGCAATGGAAGGGGGGAAGAGGCATTGGAGGCGAATCAACAAATATGCCAAATGGACTCTCGTCATAGCAATTATCCTACAAATTATCCCCATGCTTGCCCTCTCGATTCCAAGCTTGATGATTTCCATTTTTGGTCCAGTTAATTTTTTCCACTTGGTGAAAGTTGCTCTGGCGGTGATGACCTTGGCCATTGTTCTATTATGCGTTTCACTGTATCTGTCGTTGCGAGGGTGGCGGTTAAGTCACAAGAAATGCAAAAAGATTTATGAGGCGATCGATCAGACAGGACCGTCGTTTGTTACCGCGAAAAGATATAACCGGATGCTACGTGTCACGTGTGTATTGTTATTTCTATCTGGTTGGTTTTTGGGGTTTTACGGAGATGCCGATTATTACCTGGCCCGTCCGGAACGTACGCTTATCCCGCTCTTGTTGGCATTGATCATCGTGGGCCTCGGATATGCAACATATCGCTTGTTTCGTTGTAGACACCGATAAGCCGCGATTTCACTTGTCCGAATAATGCTTTTTCAGGGCACCTGCGGAAAATGCTCGTCGATGGGTGTTTGCGCGAGTTCGATCAGAAAAGCCGTGATCCGCGCGCAGACCAGATCGAGGTATTTGCGGCCTTTTTCGGCGGAAGCCTGGGACGGGTCGCCGACGGCGCTGTGGTCGTTGAGGCGGGCGAAATCACGGCTGGTGCGGACCCAGCCTTTGGTAAGGGCCTCGAAGCGGAACGGGCGGGCCTGGCCGGAAGCGGCGGCCGATAGTTCCACTCTTTCCGGAAACAGGGCCAACGCCACCGAAGTTTCGCATTCGCCGGCGTGATCATCCGGAGCCGTAAATATCTCCTTGTATTTATCCATGCCGACCGTCCACCAGTTACAAGCAAACACATGCACGTCGAGGTCGTATTGAATCTGGCGAATCAGCGGGCTGAAATCGTTACCGCCGTGGCCGTTGAGCAGGACCACCTTACGGATACCGTGATGGACCAGTGAAACGATGATGTCGCGGATCATGGCGTCAAGAGTGGCCTGTTGTACATGGATGGTCAGCGGGAAGGCCAGCAAATTGCAGTCCACGCCGTAGGGAATGGCCGGCAGGCAGATCACCGATTGCGTCCGCTCCCAAGCCGCCTGACAACAACGGCGAGCGATTGCGGTGGTGTGCAAAAAATCCTGGCCGATGGGCAGATGGCGGTTATGTGTTTCGATGGCGGCCGTCGGCAGGACGGCTACCTCGTAACGGCGGTTCACGGTGCGGGATAAATTCGTCGCGGTCAAGTCCCATTCTTCAATCATGGATCGTCTCCTTCCAGCCCATTTTCATAACGGATAGAGAGCGAACAGGCAATATGGGACTACCTGACGGTGAGTTTGCTCATCGACTCAACTGACCACGGCCCAAGGGCAGTTCATTTTTTGGAGGGTGTAGCGGAGGTCGTCGAACTCGCGGCGTTCGAGTTTCATGGTGGCCGGGTCGTGGCCCTGCTCGTAGATATGGACGATGGCCTTATCCCCGCGCGTGACCAGTTCCAGACGACCTTCCTCATCCAGCGGATAATCGCGGCAGGCGGCCATTTTCTTAAAAATCAGGCGGCGGTCGGTCAATACCAGCCCGGCTTTGCCCAGATCATTACGTTCAAAGTCCAGATCCCGGAAATAGCGAACGAAGTGTTCCTGGTCGTCGGGGGTGAACCATTGCGAAATCCGAAGACGCAATTCGGGATCGAGTTGGATCCACGGATCACGGCGACGGTCGCGTTCCTCCACGAGGCGGCGATAGGCCGGATCGGTACGGCCGCCGCTGTTACGGAAGAAACTAACCGCCGCCCCCAGAAAACTTATCCGCAAGCGGCAGACTTCGTGAGGCCGTTGGCCAAGAACGTGACCCTCGACAAATTGGGAGGGCGGGCAATAGTGACAGCTAAAGATTGGAAAGGGCAGGTTGAAGGGTTCAGTAAGGTGCCGGGTTCTGGGCAGTTGATTTAGCAGGGCCGGCGCCATGTGGTTCTTGAACGCCTCCAACCTGCCTACCGAAATCCCCATGCGCTCCTTCCAGCGTTTCGCGTCGTTGGCGATCATGCGTTCGGGCCAGTAAATAAGATTTACATTCAGGTCTTTGCGAGCCCCGCAACCCACGCATTTACGCGAAAAGGCATTTCGCAGAGCGGGGTCGGCGAGTGCGTCCGCGGCGAAGTCGAAGAAGGCCCCCTCGCCGTCAAGTTGGTGAAGAATCACATGTCCAATCGCGTGATGGGTAACGACCGCCTGCTCCTGATTCGTTCCATCGGAGTCCTCGTCCGCTTGAAAGATACCGGTGGATCCCATCACCGACCGGGAAGACGGATCGTCGTCCGTGATCCAGGACACGATATCGTCCTCGCTGGCCGTATGCTCATCCAGAATGGCGAAAATGGTTCCGCAGACTTTGCAGCGGGCTCGATGTCCGACCGAGCGCAAGGTGATCCGGTATTTCTGCGAACATTTGGGGCATCGCACCACCACGTTTTCGGACATGGCTGGCCTCCCATCGACATTACAGGCTGCGAAATCGCGACGTGCATCAAAACCACGATATGAGCAGGAAGCCGCCTGAAACCCAAGCGTCCGCCCGTTCCCGAAAGGCCCAATTGGGAGCGGATATAGCTTCCTCTCTATTGTTATTTTACCATCGGAAAAATGGAAAAGTCAAACCGGTTTTTCTCGCCGGTTGGCGAAAATGGGTTCCGCCGGTGACGGGATACCGGTAATAGACGGACACTGAATTTTGCTCTGCCGTTTGAAAATAGTTAATCCGTCAGCAGAAGATAATCCAGACCGACCTTGTATTGTTTATCGGCCTTTTCGTTGGCCCCGACGATCGCGATGGTCATGGTATTCGCCCCTTGGCGAAGGGGCACGGAGCCTAAATCCACCTCTTCCATCTGTCTCATGCGTTTGACATTATGCGGATCGACCTGGGCTTTGTAGAAAAGATCGATCACGGGCCCGACCTTTTCACCGTTCAGGTATAATTGGACTTGCCCGTAATCCGCAGCCCCGGTGAAGCAGGCCCGAACATGCTTCTCGACGGTCTGTTCGACGTTGAATTCCACGGTCAGTTTGTCGCCGGGGCTGGCCTTCTCCCACAATAAGTGGCAGCCGTTGCTCATGAACGGGCGTTTCTGCTGGTTGGTCTCGCCGCTGGTCTTGTTCGCGACGCGCATTTCCTCGCCCTCCAGCGCCCCGCGAACGCGGCGCGGATGGTAGGGTTGGACGGCGTCCAGCTTCACGTGGTCCCAACTGATCGGACCGAAAAAGTCATAACTGCCGGGCCGGGCATACCAATAGCTGATGGCCGCTCGCGTGTAAGTGCAGGTCGGGTGCCAGTGCCAGTTTTCGATATCAAATTTGAAGGACTCGTTAAAAGGAATATCGTCGATGATGTGAAAGCGATTGATCGAGGTATTGCCATAATTGCGCGGTCCGTCGCAACGCGGCTGGTTGTGGTAGGCGTGCGTGAAGACTTCGTTACTGCACCAGGCGTAGCCGTAGTAATCCTCCGTGCCGGTACCGAGGAAACTGGGGAACGTTTCGCCGTCGACGTAGATTTTCTCGTCACCCTCACCCCACCAATCCGGGACCGGGTTGATAATATGCAGATGTCCGCCGACGAATCGCCCCTCCCCCTTCACCGCCAGATGCATCCAGTCCGAGAATGGGCGCGTGGGCACCTCACGCTCGATGCGCCATTTGGCATGGAACAACAGGCTCCGCTCGTCCCACTGGTGGGGCACGGTCGCCACCGCGCCCCACACACGGACGTTCTGATCGCCGAAATTACGCACGGTGATCCTGGCTTTCTCGCGGAAAGGCATCCACCAGTGGCACCAGAGATCCTGGGGCTTGTCGGCGGTGATTCCCAGCGGCAGCGAGGCATAGGAATTAAGCCCCGTCGAGGTACCGAAGAAATCCCCGATCGGCGTCTCCACCGTCTGCTCGCCGTCGAAAGTCATATAGAGTACGACGTTTCGAGCGGCGGCCTCGATATTGTCGGCCTCCAGGTGTACGAGGAATCCGCAGATTGCCTTACCTCCGGTCATGTCGCTCAGGGTGCCGAACCGGTCGGGTTCGAGCGTAACGTCGAAGGGTACGCGCACCCGGTCCGCCGGCGGTCCGCCGCCCTTGCGCGTGGAGGATAGTCGCTCGGCGATATCCTTGATCTTGTCGGCCAGCCGGGGCAGATCGGCGGATTCAAAACTCCTGACTTGCGTGCCGGCGGCATAGGTGCGATAGTTCACGTGGTAATAGAAATCGCCCTGATCGCAGGTGATTTTGCATCGTCGGGCGTAGGGGATCGGAAAATAAAGGTTCCAGCCCTTGGCCCGCTCACCCGCGATGGGCTTTGGAAATCCCGCCACTTCGCCGCCCAACAAGGCCTTCAGGTCCGCCTCGATGGTCGGTTTATCACTGCCGTCAATATAAATGCGTAGCGTACCCTGCGGATTGGCCGACCAGATCCGCACTACTGCTCCGGGCCCTTCGGCATCCATCATGACATTTTCCTTGCGCCCGTTTTTCTCCTCCACTCTCAGGTAATATCCGCGATCCCAGTTGGCGAACCAGCCCGCATGTTCGGAATGGGTCACCGAGGGCGGTTCATAACTGGAAAATTGTTTGGTGACGTAGGCCGGCTCGGGTAGTCGCATCAGCCTTTGCAAATCGACCATTTCATCCAGAAGCGAAGCGGTCGTTATCTCCGCCGAGACTATGGGCGCAAGCCAACCCAGAACGACGATACCGGTCAGACCAACCAACATGTTCCTCATCGTTTCGCTCCTTATGTTGAATTCGGATGGCGTGCTTCCGACCACCATGTTGGGCGTATTGTGCCGGTTTTCGGAAAAAACACAACCTGCCGGGCGATACGAAAATAGTGTTGATTTATTTAGCGTGACTTTATAGAGTCGTCAATCGGATGCAACTATTCACGGCTCGATCAACGAGCATTTTTAGGAGGAGCCATCATGTCCCGGAAGTTGAATTGTCCGGCCTGTGGAAACATGGTCGAACTTCATGAGGCCATCGGGGCGAATCCATTGTTTGCCCGCGATGTGGCGCTTCCGTTCAGGTACCGACGGACTTCGCTACCAATGAGGCCTCACCGTCGCCTATGCCGCCGCGCATGTCCCCGCCTACCCAACCGGGAAGGCTCCCGCCACCTCCCGAAGGCCGACGAGTCGGCCTGGCCGTCGCCGCCATGATCTGTGGTATTTTGAGCGTTTGTTTGCCTCCTCTTGCCCTCATTGCTTTGCCTCTGGGCATCGTTGCCGTTGTCAAAGCCAGCCGGCGTCCAACGGAATATGGCGGGATGGCGGCGGCTATCGTGGGAATTTGCATAGGTGTTGTTGGGATGCTCGTGTTACCCCTGTTGCTCAGCATTATGCTGCCGTCCCTGGCAAGAGCCCGGGAACTGTCCAAAAGAGCGGTTTGTGCGGCCAATCTCCAAGGGCTTGGCCTTGGGCTTTCCGTTTATGCAACTGGGTCAAGCGGTTGGTTTCCCATCGCCCCGCATCCTGAAACGGATGCGTCGGGCATCGGGCTGGTGGACTATACTCAGGCCATCGGTTCCTATCGGGGGAAAGAGTCTGATCCGACGGCTGGAGATATCAGCTTGATTTCTCAGCTTCCCAATAAGATATCCACCACCCGAAACCCGTGGACCCTGATTCGTAGCGGCCACTGTTCCACTGGATCATTTATATGCCCATCAAGCAATGACCGGAAAAACATAGACAATAATCCGCGAAATTATTGGGATTTCGGTTCGGGGGATATAACCGGCCCGGTTACCACTGCCCAGGCCGATCAATTCTGGCATTCGGTCAGCTATGGTTATCAGGTACCCTATGGGAAAAAAGGCCGGCCATCATCGAGTCTTGATCCGGGAATGGCCATCATGGCGGATAAAGGGCCTTATAGCGCGGCGATCGATGCCGGCCTCGCCGCGCCCTTGCCCCTGACCAATCTATCGCCAGGTGATTGGGGGCCCTGGAACTCGCCAAATCATGGAGGCCAAGGTCAAGGTGAAGGTCAAAACGTTCTCTATGCTGACGGCTCCGTTCGTTTCGTAAACAGCCCCATCGTTGGCGTAGACCAGGACAATATCTACACGCAATGGAGCGGTGATCTGAGCGATCAATCCCATTATATGATTGGCAATCCTCCAACAGCGGGTGGCCGTCAGATACCCCTTGGCGATACCGATTCGCTGATTTATCCATGAAGACCGCGATTTCCCGCGTTTCCTCCGGTCGGTAGAATGGGGCCACCTTGGAAGGAGGAAATCTCTCATGCGGACCTTTGGAACGAATGCCTTTGCCAGTGGTTCCTTTCGTTATCGCGTATTTTGCGGCCTCGTGATTCTGGTAATGGCTGGCGCCGCGAGGGCGGCGAAGATGCCGGTGGAAGAGGGGCCAGATGCGGTCCCCGTACCTCATTTCCCCGACCGTGAACACGCATTCGTCTGGCGTAACTGGCCGACGGTTGAGCTTTCGCGTCTCGCCGAGGTGCTCGGCACCTCACTAGAAAACGTGCGGGCCATGGCCGAGGCCATGGGTCTGCCGGCCGAACAACAAATCAGCCTGTTCCAGGCCGAACGTGGATACATATCAGTCATCCGACGAAACTGGCACCTGCTGCCCATCGAGCAACTGCTGACCCTTCTCGGCTGGGATTCCGATCGCCTGGCCTACACGCTCAAGGAGGATGATTTTCTCTGGGTCAAGCTGGGGTTTAAGAAACCTCGCTGCGCTCCTCTGGCCTATCGCCCGCCCGACGAGGCCGTTCTCCGACGTTGTGCGGAAATAAAAACCCATATGCAAACGCAGTTCGGCGATTTATTTCAGCAACCCATGCAGCCGCGTTTTCAGTTTGTTGAAGACCTGACCAAACCTGTGAACGCTGTCGAAAAACCGTACCCCACCAATGAACCTATTCGCTTTCTTTATTCCTACTTCGCGGTTTACGGCGATCCGCTGCTCGATCCAAGTCTGGACCCCTATCCGGACGGCCTGCTCCAGCGTCTGGCCCAACACGGTGTCAACGGCGTCTGGCTACACACGGTTTTGCGGCAACTGGCTCCCTCGAAGGAGTTCCCCGAGTTCGGCGTAGACCACGAGACCCGACTGGCCAATCTCAATCGTCTTGTGCAGCGCGCGAAAGTGTATGGCATCAAAATCTATCTTTATATGAATGAGCCGCGGTCCATGCCGAAAGAGTTTTTTCAAGACTATCCGGATATCGCCGGCGTTAGCGAGGAGGCCTTTACGGCCATGTGCTCCAGCACGCCGCAGGTGCGGAACTGGCTAAAGGACTCGCTGGCTTACGTCTTTCGGCAGGTACCGGATCTGGGCGGGGTGTTTACCATCACCGCCTCGGAAAATCTCACTCATTGCTGCTGCCACTATAACCAGGCCCAGTGCCCCCGCTGCTCCAAACGTGAACCGGCCGAAGTGATCGCCGAAGTCAACCGCCTGATTGCCGACGGAGTTCACGAAGGAAACTCCCAAGCCAAAGTCATCGTCTGGGATTGGGGCTGGAAGGACGAATGGGCGGCGGACATCATCGCCCGGCTACCGAGCGATGTGTATCTGATGAGCGTCAGCGAGTGGAGCCTGCCCATCAACCGCGGGGGAGTGTCCACTACCGTTGGCGAATATTCGATTTCCGCCGTCGGACCGGGACCGCGAGCCACCCGTCATTGGGATCTGGCGAAACAGCGTGGCCTGAAACCGATGGCCAAAATCCAGGCCAACTGCACGTGGGAAATTTCCGCCATGCCCTGGCTGCCGGCCACGGATCTGGTCGCCCAACACATGGACGGCCTGCGCCGCGCGGGAATCAATGACATGATGCTGAGTTGGACGCTCGGCGGCTACCCCTCGCCTAATCTGCAACTGGTGCGCGAGTTTCAAGGCCCCGATCCCATCTCGCCTGAGGAAGCTTTACGCCGCGTAGCCCAAGCTCGGTATGGTCCAGAGGCCTCCCCTTATATATTGGCCGCCTGGTCCGCGTTCAGCCGGGCGTTTGCCGAGTTCCCTTATAACAGTACCGTAGTGTATTGCAGTCCCGTGCAGGTTGGGCCGGCTAATCTGCTTTATCTGGAACCGTCCGGGTATCAGGCCACCATGGTCTGTTTCCCATACGACGATCTCGATCGTTGGCATGGTCCATACCCGGCGGAGGTATTCGTTGAGCAACTGGAAAAAGTGGCGCAGGGTTGGCGGACCGGGCTGGCCGAATGGGGTAAGGCCATCGAGCAAGCTCCTAAGTCCCATCGGCAGACCATCATCGCGGATCAAGGCCTCGCCGAGGCCGCCGGTCTTCACTTCGAGAGCGTGGTTAACCAGGCCCGCTTCGTGATCGCTCGTGACGCTCTCCGATCGGCGGAAATCACGATGGAAAAACGCTCTGAGCTGACCACCCGGATGCGCGCGATCCTGAAAGACGAAATCGAACGGGCTTCCCGACTTTGTGTTCTGGCATGCCAGGATGCCCGTATCGGTTACGAGGCCTCGAACCATTATTACTACTACCCGCTTGATCTGGTCGAGAAGGTCATCAATACGCAGTATCTCTTATCGAAACTGGATGAGTAAGGCATGAATTCACGCGAACGCATCAACGCGGCCATGAGACACGAAACCCCGGACCGGGTGCCGGTGATGTGCCAGTTGGCCTTGGGGCATTATTTCATCCATGACCGGCACGCCCCGGCGGATATCTGGTTTGACAGCAAAGTCTTTGCGCGGGTGTTGGAGCAATTTGCGAGGGAATATCGCTTTGACGGCTTCCTAATCAACCTTCCCGGCCGTCCGGCGAATTGGCGCGACGATCTGGAAGGTTCACGAACCACGGAGCGGGGGACGGAATTGCTCTGGAACAACGGCCTGAAAACCGTGTTCCCGGCCGACGATAACCCGCATACCTTTTTGCCTGATGGAGGATCCCTCCCGCGCGCCGACTATCAGCGAGTTGATGCAAGCAACCCGGGCACTTTTCGCATCGCGGGGTATGTATGGAATACCTGGCACGCGCCCACGCTTTGGGATATCCCCGCGGACGCGGACCTGGCCGACGTCTCCGTGTATCCCGAATGGTTCGGCCTCGGCCTGCGTTGTGCTCGAAACGCCTGCCCCGATCTGTCCGTTCATGCCGAGGTATTCTCGCCTTTCACTCATCTGCTGGAGTTGTTCGGTTACGAACAGGCCTTGCTGGCTTTGCTGGACACCCCGGATACCTGCCGAAAATTGCTGGATCGTTTTGCCGGAATAGTGGCCGCCCAAGTACAGGTATATGCGGCCTGCGAGCCTGATGCCATCCTTATCAGTTCCGCCTTCGCCGGGGCCGGTTTCATCAGTCGCGACATGTACCGTGAATTCGTTTTGCCCTATGAAAAGTACGTGGTCGAAACGATTGCCCGGCTGAAAATTCCGTCTTACGTGCATACCTGTGGGGCCATAGGCGACCGGCTGGATTTGATGGCCGAAACCGGCGTGTTGGGTATCGATACGTTGGATCCTCCGCCTTTGGGCACTGTCGAGCTGGCCGAGGCCAAGGCGAAATTCGGTCGGCGTTTCTTCCTTAAGGGTAATTTGGACGCGGTCAACGAGATGCTTCATGCCGACGATCAACCCTTTGAACAAGCGGTTCGTCGCCGGTTGGAAATCGGGCGCCCCGGTTCGGGTTACATTCTTTCGTCCGCTTGCTCCGTGGCCCCGCATGTAAAGCCCGCTCGGCTGAAACGCATGGTCGAACTGGCGGAAGAGTTTGGGCGATATGATTGACCATGCGGTAGTTCCGGTAGAGCAGAAAATCAAAACGGAGGTCATCCGATGTATTTATCGAGACGAATATATATTTCGGTAGTGTTAGGTTTGATTCTGGCGACCTCGGCTGGCGTTGCGGCTGATGAGCAGGGTACCGTCGGCGGCAAGAACGCCACCGGCCGTGAGTTTATTACCGATATCTTCTCCTATGCCGACGGCCATCGACCATCTGTTGATCTTAACGGCCGCTGGGAATTCCGCCGCGATGCCGATAACCAGGGGACAAAATTGCTCTGGCACGAAGGCCGCGACGTATTTCACCAGACCATCAGCGTGCCCGGCGCGCCACAGGCCCAGGGCATTGGCGAGCCGAACCAGCGCCAGAAAAGCTTTTTCCTCGAGCCCTTCTGGGCCCGACGACATTTCATCATGCCTATTCTTCAGGCGGATGAGCGCGCCTGGTTGCGAATCGGTGGAATCCTGCCGGCCGCCGAGATTTACCTCAACGGTCGTCTGATCGGTTACACGAAAAGCTCGCGCACCCAGCAGCGCGTTGATGTGACCGATTTCCTCGAATCGGGCAAGGAAAATCTGATTGCGATCAAGGTGTGCGATTTTCCCAAGGTCCGGCTCGACGGGCTGTGGGAAATGACCGAATGTTGCAAAATATGGACGGGGATTTACCGCCCGATGGCTTTGGAAATCACTCACCGGGTTTCAATCATCGATGCTTACATCCAACCCCGCCTGGCTTCCGGGACCATCGAGGTCGACATAGCCCTTTCGGAACCGATCGCCGAGGCTGGAAAGCTGCTTTTTATAATAAGGGACGGAACGCGAATCATCGGATCAACAACCGCGAGCCTCGCGGCCGAAGGTAGAGGTGCGACCGCCACCGTAAAACTGGATTCGTTTACCCCTTGGGCACCGGAAAATCCTCACCTTTACACGCTCGAAATAGCCTTGAATGCCGAGGGCCGATCCCAGCCGCTCGACCAGGTGAGCATCCGGTTCGGAATGCGCGAAATCAAAACCGAGGGCACGAAATTCTATCTCAACGGCCGACCGATCTTTGTCCGGGCGTTCGGCGACGATCAGTATTATCCGGAAACATTGTGCCTGCCTGCCGACAAAAACTGGTATTTGAGCCGCCTGAAAAGGGCCCGCGCTTTCGGGATGAACGCTTCCAAGAGTTGCGTCGAAACGCTGCCTCAGGAATATATCGAGGCGGCGGACGAAGCCGGGATCATGATTATTCAGGAAACGCCTTTTGGTCTTTCCGATCTGCGGGCCAACCGCTATACCATCGACCAGGAATTCCGGGACTATTACGCCCGGGAACTGGACGGCCTGGTTCGCCAGAGCCGCAACCACGCCTCGGTCATCGCCTACAGCATGTCCAGCGAAATGGAATTCTCCAACCAGACCCAGGAATCGTTCGACTTTTTCAGCCGTGATCTTGTGCGCCAAACCCGGGAACTCGCCCCCCATGCCCTGGTCATCGATTGCACCGGCTATCTCAACGCCGAAGAGACGGCCAAGGGTAAACGGGATACGGACTTTTACGCCTCCATCATTCCTACCTGGATGAAGGAAGTGCTGGATGAAACCTCGATTCTGACCGACCGCCGACATCCGACGATTCTGCATGAATACAACTGGTGGAGTTGCTACCCGGACCCGGCCGACAAGGTCAAATACGCTGATACGCAGATCAAACCTTTTTGGCTTGACCAATTGGTGGAAACCGCGCGCAAGAACGGGCAGGAAGATATGATCTCCATGTATCGCAAGAACTCGCTCTGGTTGCAGGCCCTGTGTCGTAAGGATGGGATCGAGTACGCCCGGCGCAATCCGGACGTGGAGGGCTACATTCTCTGGCTGCTGATCGATTTCGGCCAATACGCGGAAGGTCTTTTGGATGATTTTTGGCAACCCAAAAACGTCTCGGCCGAGGAGTTTCTCAAATCCAACGGCGATACGGTGATTCTTCTGGCCGAGGAGGGCAATCGCTGCCTCAAAATGGGCGATTCCGTTCGGATTCCCCTGGCGGTCAGCCATTACGGCGCGGAAAATCTCGGATCGTGTACGCTGCTCTGGAATGTCAAGGGTGGCAACCTGGACCGTCACGGCCAATTGGATGTATCCGGTATCGAACCCGGCAAGCTGACCTCGGCCGGCGTGGCCGAATTCGATCTGCCCTCAATGGGAAGGGCTTTCAAAATGGACTTGTCGGTCGAACTGCGGGCCGGTGGTAAAACCATCAATAACAACGAGTGGAGTTTCTGGGCATTTTCCGAGCCGCGAAGTGATTGGACTGGAGTATTTGCGGATGTCCCGAACGAAGGCCGGTCTGCATTTGGCGCGTGGATTCATCCCGGCCCGAAATCGAAGCCGGAAATCCCTTCGACGGCCTCTCTGGTGATCGCCGATTACGCGGATGAATCATTAACCCGTTACCTTGAACAGGGCGGCCGCTGTCTGTTGTTGACCCACGGTGCGGCTATCGAGAATACTGCGGTATACTTTGGAACCATGAGTTTTTATCGCGCCTTTCGGACCATTCCCTGGAACGCCGGCAACAGCGGCAACTCCGGCAGCGTTATCGCCGACCACCCCGCGCTGGCCGATTTTCCCCACGAGGGACTCTGCGATCTCCAGTTTGTCTGGATGATCCGCGACGTGCTGCCCATGGAATTCAGCGACCTGCGGCCATACGGTGTGCAGCCCATCCTGCGAATGATCGATCATTACGCGGCCAACCGGAACAACGCCCACCTGCTGGAATTCAAAGTCGGGCAAGGCCGGGTACTGGCCTGCAGCCTCAACCTGCGCGCCCGCCTGCCGAAGCATATTGAGGCCCGCGTACTCCTCGATAACCTCGTCCGTTACACGCAGGGCGATCAATTTCAGCCCACGGCCAACGTTCCCTCCGACGTATTTCTCAAGCTGTTCCGCCCGCGACAGGACGAGGCCGCTGAAAAACCCGGCGGGCCCAACGAACTACTGAAGTAATCCTGCGTTCGACAACTTGACCAGGATGTTAAAAACGTCCGAACAGGCAACGCATCAAGGGCAAACCATATTATTGACACGGAATGAAAAAGCTTCACAAGCCCAAAAGAGAAATGAGGTTACGACACTGGGCGATACTGGACTTGAACCAGTGACCTCTTGCATGTCGAGCAAGCGCTCTAGCCAACTGAGCTAATCGCCCTAAACTATGTCACTATTATTGTTGGACGGCCTATGGGTGTCAATAGGCGGTTTTACCGACCAATGGCGGGGGCCTCGCCTGCCGTTTTCGGCGAGGCCGCCGCGATTGGCACCTTGGCCGATCCGGATTACACTTCTTGTTTCGATGTAGCCGTAAGTTGACGATCTGGAATGGAGTAAAATATGTCCCGTACAAAAATCTGCCTTGGATATGTAGCGGCCTTTGTCTTGTTTCTGGCTGTCTGGTCAGGCTATGCCCAAAGTACAAAACCGGCCGAGACCACCGGCACAACCCAACCGGCCGGTTCGCTCACGGAAGGGGAGAGAAAACCGGGCCATCCTACGACTACAACCGCCCCGGCCAGCCAACCCGCCTCCCGACCGGCCGACGCGAGACCTCGGGTAGAGCTGGAGACTTCGATGGGCCGGATTGTGCTTGAGTTGGAACCGGACAAGGCCCCGATCACCGTGAAAAACTTTTTGCAATACGTGGAGGACGGTTTTTACGACGAGACGATTTTTCACCGGATCATTCCGAACTTCATGATCCAGGGTGGAGGCTTTACCGCCACCAGACGGGACGGGCAGAAGACTGTCGGGCTGCGCGAACCGATCAAGAATGAGGCGAAAAACGGCCTGAAAAACCGCATCGGAACTATTGCCATGGCGCGCACCGGGGCCCCCCATTCGGCCACGTCGCAGTTCTTTATCAACGTCGCGGACAACGACAACCTGGATTATCCCAGCTTCGACGGGTGGGGGTACTGTGTATTCGGCAAAGTGGTCGAAGGCATGGATGTCGTCGAGCAGATTAAAAACGTCCCTATCGTCCCCAGTTTTATGAACCCGCGCGAAAAATCCCAGCCGGTCAAACCGCCGGTTATCAAGAAGGCCCGCCGTTTGAATTGACGGCTTTTAATGCTTGAAGTGCCGGGTGCCGGTCATGATCATGGCCACCCCGGCGGTATCGCAGAGAGCCACCGTATCAGCGTCGCGGTTGCCGCCACCGGGATGGATGATGGCCGTGATTCCGGCGTCGATCAGCTTTTGCGGTCCGTCGGGCACCGGGAAAAACGCATCACCGGCCGCCACCGCTCCGGCCAACTTGTCGCCGTGACCATTCTCCCGGGCCAGTTGAATGGCCAGGTCGCAGCTTTTCACCCGGCTCATCTGTCCAGCGCCTCCGCCTAGCAGCATATTGTCCCTGCAGATGGTGATCGCGTTGCTCTTGGTATGCTTGCAGACCAACCAGGCGAAACGCAGGTCGGCCATTTCCCGCTCGTTCGGCTTTCGCTTCGTGACCACCTTCCATTGCTCCTCGTTCAGGCCGAGCAGGTCGCGGGTCTGGACCAGCATCCCGCCGGTGATCTTCTTGTAATCCAGTTCATTTTCGTCCGGTGCAGCATCCATCGCCCCGACGGCCAGCAACCGGCAGGTGGTCCCCCATTTGCGTTTCTCCGTCGGAGTGGTAATCAACTTGACCGCATCGTCGTCGAACTCGGGCGCGATCCACACATCCAACTTGAAGAACGCCGCCCCGGCCGCCTTGCCCCAGGTCGGGAAGGTGTTCATGACCACTTCGGCGATTTGTTTGGTGACCGGGAAATTCATGCACAACACACCCCCGGCCGCCGCGATCGGATCCCCCAGATAAGCCCGCCGATAGGTGTCCACCGGATCATCCCCGATCGCGCACCCACAGGCGTTGGTATGCTTGATAAACGCGACAACACGGGTTTGGTGTGGCACCGGCGTCTCGCCGGTGTTCCTCTGTTGCATAGCAGCGGAAGCCTTCTCTATTTCAACCTCACCCCCTTCTTCAAATCCTGCAGCGCTCCACCACTTCCAAACATAGTCAGCGGGCAGGTTCGCCCGCTCGGGATTCGTATCTATGTATTCCCATGTTTCATAATATTCCTTCTCGTGCCGAATCAGCCTGTCCCAATTCTCATCCAGCCATACCGGACCCGTACCACCGATTCGTTTCCGGATCTCATGAGAACTGAAGCTCTTGATACTGTGCAGTAGCTCTCCCAAAGACACCGCCTCGCCGGATGGATGAAGATACGGAGTCAGCAGAAGATGTACATGGTCCGGCATCACAACGACGATGTGCAGATTCATCTTCCGCTCATGCCAGTAATGACAGGCGCTCATTGTGGCATCGCGAGCTTCCGGTGAAAGTTCGCCAGTCTTCACCCGGAAAGTCACAAAGTAGGTTCGGCCAGGTTTCTGTATGTGCGGCAGATTTCGCTGCGTGATTGTTTCATCGCCAATGGGTTTCCAGGAAGGCTGCTTCGCGGCATTACGCACCGGCGAGACGCCGGTGGCACACCTGATCTGATCATTCACCTCGGCATTCACCGGCGAGACGCCGGTGCCACACCGGGTTAATTCCTTTACAAGTGACAATGCCGAATCGCCGTCCACATAGTTGTTGAAAGACATCTCCTCGCCTGAAATCAGGGGGTTCCTTCCTGACTCGACATGGAACAGGAGATTGGTTTCGGTCTGATAAGATTTGTGGAATGAATAGATCCCTGCCGATTGGGCGGGATTTTCTCCGTATTTCGTGGTTGCTTCGCGATGCAGGCGGCAGAGTCGGTTGGCCGAAAGCCGATTGGCGTCATCGCTGTTCATGAAATTGGATATAGACGTATCGTAGCCCGAGGTCGTTTCGAAGACCCTGGTGGCCAATCGGCGGCGAGTAGCCACCAAAACCTCGCCTTGCGCCCTCAATTCACCAAGAACCGTGGCCTGGGACGCCGGATCAGGAATGACGATTACATCCTTATGATTCTTCGCCGAAGCCCGCAGCAGGCACGGCCCGCCGATGTCGATCATTTCGATGGCGTCTTCAAATTTGCAGTTAGGGTCGGCCACGGTCTTTTCAAACGGATACAGGTTGACCACGACCATATCGATCGGCTCGATACCCTGCTCGGCCAGTTGGCGCATATGCTCAGGCTTGTCCCGGTCGGCCAGGATGGCCGCGTGGATCTTGGGGTGCAGGGTCTTGACCCGTCCGTCCAGCATTTCCGGGAAACCGGTCACTTCCTCGACCATGGTCACCGGGATACCGGCCTTTTTCAGGTGCCTGGCCGTCCCGCCGGTGCTGATGATCTCGAACCCGAACTCCTCGACGAGGGTCCGGGCGAAATCGGCGATTCCCGTCTTGTCATAAACCGCGATCAGGGCTCGTTTGATTTTTTTCTGGCTCATGGGGCGGCATCATAACACAAGATTCTCCGTCGCGCAAGAGCCTTTTACTTCGCCGGAGGCGGATCACCGGCCTGTTGTCTGGCCAGTGCCGCCAGCATACGTTTAACTCGCGCCGTTTCAGTCGCAGCCAAGTCGTTCTTCTCGAGGGGATCGTTGGCCAGATTGAACAATTCACAGTCGCCGCTCTTACGATCCTGAATCAGTTTCCAATTGTCGGTGAGCAAGGCATGCTGATGCGGCGTTTTCCAGTAAAACTCGCGGGATGGTAGTTGGGCTCCGGCCGAGATGGTCGGCCAGATGTTCGTGCCATCCAACGGGGCTTTCGCGGGTGAAACCGCTTTGCCACCGGCGACGCTCATCAGCGTCGGGAGCATGTCCAACACACTGCACGTTTGATTTCGTATGCCTGGTTTCAGGTGTTTCGGCCAGTTCATAAACGCCGGTACCCGAATACCTCCTTCATAAAGTTCGCCTTTCCAGCCGCGTAGCGGGCGATTGTCGCCCAGGACATCGTGCGGCGGATAGCGACCGTCGTACTCCGTCTTCGACGACCATGATTCCTGCCCACCATTGTCGCTGATAAACACGATCAACGTGTTTTCCCGCCGTCCGGTTCGTTCCAAGGCCGCGCAAATCTGTCCGATCGAATCGTCCATGTGCGCTACCGATGCGGCAAAAAGGCGTCGGGATGCATTGGCGATGGTCCGGGCATAAGGCTCGACCCAGCGTTCCGGCTCCCGCAGAGGGAAGTGCGGAACGCTGTAATTCACCGAGAGGAAAAACGGTTGATCCGATTGCTTTTCGATATAGCTCGCCGCCTCGCGGGTCAGCAAATCGGTTACGTGCCCCTCTTCCTCGACGTAGGCATCATTGCGATGCCAAGTATGCTCACCAGTTTTATAGAGGTGAGTGTAGGGATCAAGCTGGCCGTGGAAATAACCGTAGGAATAGTCGAAACCATATTGCCGCGGACCAACTTGCGGGCCCAGTCCGAGATGCCATTTGCCGATGAGGGCTGTCCGATAGCCCAATTCGCGCAATTGGGCCGGCAAGGTGGCCACATCACGCGGTAGAGATTTGGGATTATGCGGCGTCCATTCGACGGCGCCCGTGCCCGCGATCGGCCCTTCGATGCCAAAACGACTGGGGCAACGTCCGGTGATAAATGCCGCCCGAGTCGGTGAGCATGTCGGAAAAACATGGAATTGCTCAAACCGGACGCCGGCCTCGGCCAGCCGATCCAGATTGGGTGTGTGGATTTCCGGGTTACGATACCCGATATCGTTCCAGCCCATGTCGTCGGCCACGAAGACCAGTATGTTGGGACGGAGCGACGATGCCGGGGTCACGGCTACTCCTTCCCGAGGTTGGCCGCAACCGGTCAAGTCCACAATACACAGGGTGCCGAGCGTCAACCAGGCGCAAAAATGACTTAATTTCATAACTCACTCTCCTTCCGGTTCGCGCAAGCGGCCGGGAGTCGCCGGCAGCTCTTACAATAAATCAAAATATTCCGGCAAAATCAGGGCAATCTGTGGTATATACGTGGTCAACAGCAGGACCACGATCATGGCCACGAAGAATGGTATCAGATGCTTCAAAATCTTGCTCATGCTCGTTTCCGCCACCCCGCAGCCCACGAAAAGGCACGTACCCACCGGCGGCGTGCATAGACCGATGCACAGATTCATGATGATCACGATCCCGAAATGAATCGGGTGCATGCCCATTTGCTTGACCACCGGAAGAAGGATGGGCGTAAAGATCAGAATGGCCGGGGTCATGTCCATGAACGTCCCGACGGCCAGCAGCAGGACGTTAATAATCAGCAGGATCACAAATTTGTTGTCGGTCAGCCCCATGAGGAACGCGCTGATATTTTGGGGAATATTCTCGTAAGCCAGGATCCAAGACATGGCCATCGACGTGGCGATCAAGAGCATGATGACCGCCGTGACCACCCCGCATTGCAGAAATATTCCGGGCAGATCGCGGATCCGCACTTCCCGATAAAAGACCATCGACAGAAGCAGGGCGTAGACCACCGCGATGGCCGACGCCTCGGTGGCGGTGAAAACGCCTTTTAGAATGCCGCCCAGTACGATAATAATCAGCAGGAGGGAAGGGATCGCATTGAGGCAGCGTTTGATCGCTTCACTCATGGACACGCTCTGGCCTTTGCCATAGCCGCGACGTTGCGAAATAATCCCTGCCACGACCATCAACGCGATGCCGACAAGAATCCCGGGTAGAACGCCGGCGATGAATATGGCGGTGATCGACACCATCCCGCCGGTGGCCAGCGAATAAACGATCATGACATTGCTCGGAGGGATCAACAGACCCGTGGTCCCGGCCGTGATACTTACAGCGGCGTTAAAATCCCGGTGATACCCCATTTTGTTCATCACTGGTACCATGAACCCGCCGACCGCGGATACTGCCGCCGTGGCCGATCCGGAAATCGAGCCAAACAACATGCAGGTCATGATATTGACATAAGCCAAGCCGCCCCGAAACGGTCCGACGAATACATTGGCGGCATCCATCAGCCGACGGGCGATTCCTCCGCGTCCCATCAGCAGGCCCGACAGAATGAAAAATGGAATAGCCAGCAGGGCGAAGCTGTCGAAACCGGTGGCCATTTGCTGGGCGACGGCCAGCAGTGGTGGGGGGCCGCCTACCTCCGGACCACCCACGGCCACGATGGCCGAAAGAGCCGCCGCCCCGATGCAAAAAGCAATCGGAACATTCAAGGCCATTAACAGCAAGAAACAGACGATTAAGACAAAAAGCGGTAAATCCATGGCCGATTATTCCTTTCCAATGCCGCTCAACCGAGAAATCAAATATCCATCTGGCGGTCGCTCCGGGTCATGCCTGTCCGGGTACTTTGCCCCGAACCAAGGCAGCGATGCGTAACGCCATGAACTCGATGCTGTACAGCGTTAGGAAGAATCCGCTGATCGGCAGGGCCAGATAGACATGTCCCATCTTCCAACCCAAGGCGGGCGAGGTTTGTCCCAAAGTCAGAATTTCCCGGACCAGCGTGACGCCTCCGACCACCATGACAAAGAAAGAGAAAAGAGCCACGATACCGAATGAAATCGTCTCGACGAAAAGTCTGCCGCGCGGCGACAGTTTTCCGACCAGAAAATCGATACCCAGATGAGCCCCGCGATTCAAGGCGACGGACCCGCCCAGCAGGCCAACCCAGATCAGCAGAAAGATCGCCAGCTCCTCCGTCCAGGGACTGGGATCGTTGAGCACCTTTCGTGAAAATACTTGCCAGACCACGACGATCAGCAAGGCAGCCATGGTTGTCGCCACAAGCGTTTCCAGAACGCGGTCCAGAACCCATTTGACCTTCAGTAAAATACGCATCGTCAACGAACCTCCTGAATCCGTTTGGCGAGAAGGCCGACCTCCGTGCCCGCGAATTCCGCCCACACCGACTGGACCGAATCGCGAAACGCCCCCTGGTCCGGATGGATCAGGTTCACTCCATTTTTCTCGACTTCCTCGAGAGCCTGGTGAGTCATATCCGCCCACAATTCGCGTTGGACCCTGACCGATTCATCCGCCGCTTCCCGCAAGATTCGCTGAAACTCAGGGCTCAATCGGTCCCAGGTCTTCGTCCCGATAATCAGGATGTCCGGCATCCGTAGATGTTCGTTCAGCGTGTAGTGCTTGCAGATCTCCCAGTGCCGGGACACGAGAAAACTCGGCGGATTGTTTTCCGCGCCATCAATGACCCCTTGTTGCAAAGCACTGTAGAGCTCTCCCCAGTCGATGGGCGTCGGCGAGCCCCCCATGGCGATCACCATCTTCTGGCTCATCTCGCTTTTCTGTACGCGGATTTTGATTCCCTTCAAATCCGCCGGCGCCTGGATCGGCTTGTCCTTGGTATAAAAACTGCGCGCTCCCGCGTCGTAATAACATAGTCCCTTGATGTACTTGTCCCGCGGCTCGTCCAGCAACTCGTCTCCGATCGGCCCTTCCAGGACTTTCCACATGTGTTCATCATCGCGAAACAGATAGGGCAGGCCGAACACGCGAATCTTGGGTACGAAGCCTTCCATCGGGCCGCTGGAGGTCTTAGTCATGGCGATCATGCCCAACTGTACCTGCTCGATGCACTCCCGCTCGCTGCCCAGTTGCTCGCTCGGAAAAATCTCGATTTTCAGGCGGCCGCCCGATTTTTCCGCCACCCGTTTGGCCATGAACTCCATGCCCCGATGCACCGGATGTTCGGCGTCGAGACCATGCGCTAGCTTCAGCACCGTGCACTCGTCTTCATCCCGACAACCCGGCTGGGCCAGTAAAGCCGGTAAGATCATGCCCCATAAGTTCAGCCACCGAATCATCTTCATGCCCAGGTCTCCATGCCCACCAACCGGCTCGACGTAAAATGGAAAAGCGACGATTTCGCGCTCCTGTCATCGACCGCATTATCGCACATAGGTCACGCCCCCGTCGACCGTCAGCACCGCCCCGGTCACCTTCGCGCTGCTCGCGCTGCACAAAAACAACGCGGCGTGGGCCACATCCTCGGGCTCCATATTCACCCGCAAGGCGCAGCGTTTGCGATAATACTCGGGAATTTGCTCCTCGGTAATGCCATAACGCTTGGCGGTCGCGACGCTGTAATGCCCGCCTCGTTCCCAAAGCTTGGATCCCTTGTGTACGGCGTCGGGGCAGATCACGTTGACCCGAATGCCGAAGGGGCCGAGCTCGCGGGCCAGGCTGCGGGCCATGGTGATTTCCGCGCCCTTGGTGGCGCTGTACAGGCTCTTGTCCGAAGCGCCCTCCAGGCCGTTCTTCGACGAAATAATTAAAATCACGCCTCGGCTATTTCGCTGTTTGGCCACGCGGACGAACTCGCGAGCAAAGTAAAAGTATCCTTTCAGGTTGGTATCGATAATTTCGTCGATATCCTCGTCCTCGACTTCGTCGATGCTTCGGATGCGGGTTACCGCGGCATTGTTGACCAGAATATCCAACTGGCCGAAACGCTCAACCGCCTGATCCACGATCTGGCGGGCCTGCCGAGGATCACGCACGTCGCCCACGATATCCAGCACGCGGTCCGCGCCATAAGCCGCCTTCAACTCATTCGCTCGACGTTCCTGACGCTGGCCGTCGATGTCCATCAGCACCAGCCGCGCACCCTCGGCCGCGAAACCGTGGGCAATCGCTCCGCCGATCGCTCCCGCCGCCCCCGTAATCAATGCAACCTGGCCCTGAAGCTGTACTCCGCTCATCTACCGCATCCTTTGATAAAGATCATTTAGCCGTTTTTTCAATTCCACATATTGCCCATGTCGGCCGGCGTCGGGCTCGATTACGCGCACACCGCGTACCGCCCGCGCCACCGCTTCGTCGCAATCCTTGTAAATCCCTATGCCCACACCGGCCAGCAAGGCCGCCCCCAATGCGCCGGCCTCGGCGGTATTCATGATTCGGATCGGCCGTCCCAGCGCGTCGCTGATGATCTGATGCCATGTCTCCGTCCGGCTTCCTCCTCCGCCCAGCCGCAAATGATCGATCCGCGTGTCATGTCCGCGCGCACATTCCTCGATCAGATCCAAGCAATTGGCGATATTGACCGCCACCCCGTCCAGTACCGCCCGGAGCAGATGCGCCGTCAGATGTCGGTGCCGCAACCCGATAAACGCGCCCGACGCCTCCGGGTCATAAAACGGGCAGCGTTCGCCGAACAGGTATGGCAAGAAAATAAGACCTTCCGCGCCGATTGGAATCTTGCCGGCTTTCGTTTCCAGATCGGTAAATTCCTGCTCATCCGCATCCCGGCAAACATTCTCTCGGAACCAGTGCAACGCCGAGGCCCCGGCCATGCTCGAGGCTGAAAGCGTGTAGCGATTGGGTACCACGTGATGCTGCACCCAGACGCGTACCTTGGGATCCCGCACAAAGGCATCAAACGCCGTTCGCAACGTGCTGTTCGTCCCCAACAGCAAACAGGTATCGCCGTTGCCGATGCACCCCAGCCCCAGCATGGCACAATGCGAATCGCCGCCTCCGTAGACCACTGGCGTACCGACCCGCAAACCGCTCTGCTCGGCAGCCTCCGCCGTCACCTTGCCGGCCATCTCCGTTGGCTCGGCGATCGGTGGCAGCTTGTCCATCGCGACCTCCAACGCCGCGCACAACCGATTTGACCACACCCGCTCCCCGGCCTCGATCAGGTTTGTTCCCGTCGCGTCGCAGATTTCCGTGCCGATTCGGCCGGTCAGCCGATAGCGCAGATAGTCCTTGGCCAGCATGATCCATTGCGTCCGGTTCAACCCGGCCGGATCATGGGTAGCGATGTAATGATAAATCGGAGGGAAATGGCCGGCGCTGACCAGGCTACCGGTCAGCTCATGAATTCGCCCAAGCACGCCGGATTGTTCCAACTCTGCCCGGCTTGCATACAGCCGTTCATCATGCAACTGCATCACCGGGCGGGCGGGTTCGCCGTTAGCCCGCAAAAAGACCGGGCAGTGATGGAAACCACACGCGCCGACAGCCGCGATATGGTCCGGATGTACCCCGGCTTGCCCCCAAATCTCCCGCAATGCGGCACATAAATCCGCCCACCATTGTGCGGCCGACTGCTCGCGATGGCCCGGTGGAAGGGGCAAGTAGGAGGCCGCCCGATAGGCGCTCGCCAGTGGCCGGCCTTGCTCGTCGAATACCGAGGCTTTCAGCCCGCTGGTGCCGATATCGATACCCAATAACGCCCGGGGTTCTTTCATAGACCGTGTTTATCCGCCAAAACGCGAATAAAATCCAGCCCCTCGCGGGCCAACTCGTCGGCGGAGGGGGCCATCCATCGCCAGATCGCCGCCGCCGTAGCCACTTCCGGCACCGAGGGCACGAAAGTCTCGATCACCACCGCGCCTGCGTACCGGTTCGCCGCCAAGGTCTCGAAAACGTCGTCCCAGGGTATCGTCCCGTGCCCGAACCGCCCACGATGGTTCTCCGCGACATGAAAATGGACCATCCGATCGCCGACCGACCGAAGGGTTTTCACCATATCGTCCTCCTCCATGTTCATGTGGAATGTATCGAGCTGTATCTTGACATTGGGCAGTCCGATCATGGCGATGAGCCGCTCGGCCTGGGTGGCCGTGTTAATCAAGAAACTCTCATAACGATTGATGGGTTCGAGCACCAGATCGAAATCCGGTTCCTCGCCGGCGACTTCATGCAGACAGTCGGCCGAGCGGTGCCAATGTACCTCACCCACCGGTCCCGACGCTTTCATGCCGAAAACCGAGTGAAAGGAACCGCTCAGGAACGGAGCGCCGGCCTCGCGGGCGAAACGGACGCAACCTTTCAGATATTCCACCCCACGACGCCGAGTCCCCTCGTCTTCGCTGCAAACATCGGTAACCGGTTTCAGTCCCGCGGAAATATAGCACTTCAATCCCAGATCGCCGCAGACCCGGGCCAGTTCGCTCGCTTTGAGAGCGTCCAGACTCAGCAACGGAACCTGGATCGCATCGAATCCGATTCGCTTGACCCGTTCGAGTAGCGGTCCGACTCCCTCCGCCCATCGCGTCGTCCACAAAAACGTATTGATCCCGATCATCGCCATCGTATCTGATCCTGGAAGAGGGGGAAGGGGATAAACACCCCACCCGGAAATCCCAACCGACTCCGTTCGTATTTATAACCCGCGCCCCGTGACCGCGAAAGGGGGGCGTCCCAGCCCTTCGACACCTGGTAAAGGCCGTAATTTCGTTTGCTTACCGACCCTCTGCCCGATAATCGCGGAAAAACAGGCATTTGTCGCCCCCCGGCCGGAAAATATGCAAAAAATCGTCAAATAATCCGGAGAAATCCATTTCACGGGCATAGTATTGGATGAATAAGTCTCTGTTCCGGACGGTTCCGTCCGAAAGGCGTCGCCTGTCTGTATGCCGGCGCCGGAGGCCGTACTTGTCGGTTGCCCGGCATGGACCTGTCGATTTCGGAGAGGTGAACATGGGGGGTATCAACAGTCAAACGTGGCAGTGGGATCGCATCCTTCTTGATATCTGTACCCAACGGGACTACCTTGAGCCGGGGGCCATCCTGCAGGTCGCCAATCTCAAGAGCCTCGTTCCCAACCTTCGGCGGCTTTTCGACTGGGCCGTCTCCACCCGGATCGCCGTCTGTTCCACCGTGGAATCGCATCGCCCCGCCGAGCCGGTCAACGGTTTTCCCCTGCATTGCATCGACGGCACCGTCGGCCAGGCCAAGCTCGCCTTCACTCTGCTGAGTCCTCGGGCCATCGTGGAAACCGATAACTACCTCTCTTTGCCTCCGGATATCCAGCGGAAATGGGCCCAGGTCATCTTCCGTAAACGCACCCGCGACGTGCTCGGCAACCCCAAGGCCGACCATTTTCTCACCCGTTCGGATGCCGGCGAATTCATCCTCTGTGGCGTAGGCCTGGAACATGCCGTCAAGGCCCTGGCCCTCGGCCTGCGCGCCCGGCACAAGAATGTTACCTTGGTCTCCGACGCATGCGGTTATTGGAGCTCGGCTGACGCCGACCTGGCCGTCCGCCAGATGATCGCCAAGGGCGTGAGGATCACCAGCGTCGCCGAGATCATCGCCCCCGCGCCCGCCGCCCGGCGTCCGAATCGCCCGCGCCGTTCCCTCCTCCACGCCCGCTATCCGGTATAACCCGCCAGCCCGAAACGCCAGCAAGGAAACGCCATCCCGACTCGTGCTGCTCCTCCGCGAAGTGGCTTCGCTACGGAGCATGAGGCGCAGCGAAGCCGCTGCTTCGCAGAGTAGCGAGCACGCGGCGAGCAAGGGAGCGGGCAAGTTAGCGAGTCAGCAACTCAGCGAGGCAGCAAGTAAGCAAGGCAGCGAGTTAGCGAGTTAGCATGAGAGCCTCGATACCCTCCGTAAGTTAGTAGTTACTAGCCAAGGTATGTTTTTGTAGGGCAAGATATTATGGCGGTTTTTTTCGAGTTTGGGTTCGTTTGGCGCATTCGTGGTTTTTACCACGGAGGCACGGAGAAGGATTTTCAGAAGAAATTCGGGATGAGATTTCGGGGGCGGGGGTTGGGTTGGAGGGCTCGGCGGGTGAGGAAGAATCGGAGCGGGGTGAGGCTGATGGAGCAGGGGTCGAGCTTGCGGATGCAGCGGGTTCGGAAGATTCGGTTTCGGGTGACGGTGACGGAGCAGGGTCGGAGAGAAGGGATTCAGGAACGGGCGAATCGGTGGGCGTGGAATGAGTGTCGCGCGGATCAGGGGATGATGGCGGGTGGGTTGGGTCATTGCCAGGATCGGGGTCGGGAGGCGGGTCGGACGGGCGATCAGGGTCGGAGTCGGGAGCGGGAGTTGTCGGATCGGCGGAGTCGGGGCAGAGTTGTTCGAGGCGGCGGAGGGTACGATTGATTTCGCGTTCGATCATGGTTTCGTAGCGGAGGAGGCGGTTGAGGTCGGCCTCGCGGGGAAGGATGATTTTGAGGGGATCGTGGGTCTTTCCGGTGATCTGCGCGTAAACCGCGGAGATCTCGTCGTTGCATGACTCGCGGCTGTCACGAATGGATTGGGTTTCATAACGAAGGGCGCGCCGGAGTCGCCAAAAATCGGCGGCCAGGCGCTCGACGAGCAGGTAAGCGAGCGGCCGTGAGGGTTTGTACTGCTCCCAAAGTTGACCGAGAAGCTGATTGAAATCGTCGGGGTTTTCGTTGGGGTCCTCGGCGAGGACGATATGTTGGGCGAGCAGGCCGTGACGTACGGCGTTTCGGGCGGAGACGGCCTTGCCCTCGGGGGTTTGGGGGCCGGTGGATTTTCGGGCGTTGCGGCGGTTGGCGGTACGTTTTTTTGGCGGAAGTCGGTTTGGCTTTGGTCATGGCAAACTCCTTATAATAAGCGATCAGCCATCAGTAATCAGCCATCAGTAATCAGCCATCAGTAATCAGCGATCAGTAATCAGTGGTCAGCCGTCTGACCACGTGGTCCACTTTTTAGCCGTGGGGGCATATGCAATTACGTTGATGAGACGTACCCCCATAGGTAAGAACACGTTTAGGTGGAGCGTTGGGGGGAGGGGGAGTGGAACAGGGGGCAGGAAAACGAAGGCAGGGGGCAGGAGACAGAAGGCAGAAGACAGGAGAACAGGAGAGCAGTTGAGCAGGAGAGCAGGAGATGGAGAGGGGGGAGAGAGCGGTCAGGAGGGGAGAGAGGGGGAGACCTTTTGATGATTCGGCGACGAAAAACGGTGTATTGTTTCAGAGCAAATGAGACATATTGCTGATTGGATTTAGGATGACGGT
>CAZXSA010000009.1:0-2683 GCA_964642815.1 uncultured Planctomycetales bacterium
AGGCCGGTCCGTCGGCGATAATCTGCCCCTTGGCGACTTTATCGCCGAGCTTGACGACCGGTTTCTGGTTCAGGCAGGTTCGCTCGTTAAGCCCCTGGAATTTGCGAAGCACGTATTCGTCGGTGCCGTTGATCTCGATCCGCAGGGCGTCCACGGCCGTTACCTTGCCGGCCCGGGTCGCCCGAATGACCATGCCGCTGTTTTCCGGGACCAGTTTTTCCATGCCGGTGGCCACGATCGGCGGTTCCGTCACCAGCAGGGGCACCGCCTGGCGTTGCATGTTCGAGCCCATGAGCGCCCGGTTGGCGTCGTCATGCTCGAGGAAGGGGATCAGGGCCGCGGACACACCGACCGTCTGCTTGGGAGAAATATCGATGTAATCAACGTTTTTGGAATCCACGGCGACCAAATCGCCGTTGGCCCGCCCATAGACCTGTCCCTCGGCCAGTTTCCCGCTGGCGGGATCCACCACCTCGGGTGGGGCGAGCACGGTTCGCATTTCCTCGTCCGCTCGCAACAGAGCCACGTGGCCGTTGACCCGGCCTTTCTCGACTTTCCGATAAGGCGTGACCAGAAAGCCGTATTCGTCGACCGTGCTGTAAATGCTCAGCGAGGCGATCAGACCGATGTTGGTGCCTTCCGGCGTCTCGATCGGGCAGATGCGACCGTAGTGGCTGATATGCACGTCGCGCACCTCGAAGCCGGCCCGCTTACGGTTCAGGCCGCCCGGCCCGAGGGCCGAAAGACGCCGCTCGTGCGTCAACTGACTGAGCGGGTTGGTCTGGTCCACGACCTGGGACAACTCTCCGCGGCCAAAGAAAAACTCGATACTCGAGGAGATGCTCTTGCTGTTGACCAGCTCGGCGATACGCCCGATGGACTCGGGATCCTTTAGGCTCATTCGCTCCTGGACGGTCCGCCGCAATTTGAGGAAACCCTTACGCATTTCATCGGCGGCCAGCTCGTCGATGGTCCGCAAGCGGCGGTTGCCCAGGTGGTCGATATCGTCCACTTCATAGGCGGCCTCGCCGCTCCGCAGTAACAGAAGATAACGCAGGGCGTTGACCACGTCCTCGGCCCGCAGGGTCATTTCGGCCTCGTCCACGTTCTGGTTGAACTTACGGTTGAGGCGGAATCGCCCGACCTTGCCCAAGCGATAGCGGTTCTCGTCGTAGAATTTTTCCTTGAAGAGCTTCTCGGCTTTTTCCCGTTGCGGCGGGTTGCCGGGACGAAGCTTGGCGTAAATTTTCAGCAACGCGGTCTCGAAGTCGTGGCAACCGTCCTCGGACATCGTGTTCAGGATCAACGGGTCGCTGACATTATCGATAACCTGGACCGTCTTGATCTCGCTCTTCTGGATCCGGGTCACGGCGTCGCCGAGCGGACAGCCCCCCTTAACCAGAACCTCGCCATTCTCCTGATCGACGATATCACAAACCGCGTACATGGTGGGTTTGAGCGACCCGGTCCGGATATTCCGAATTTTGTCGCCGTAGAAGGTCCGGACAAGGGCCTCGTTCGTGGCCAATTGCGCGTCCATCGAGCGCAGGAAAGTCGTGGCCGCGATCTTGGCGGACTGATCGATCCGGACCACCAGAATGTCCTTCTTGGTCACGTTGATCTCGATCCAGGAGCCGCGTTCGGGAATGATCCGACAGGCGTGCAGGGCCCGGTCGCCCTCGGCCTGGTGCTTGACGAAATCAACGCCGGGGCTGCGGTGCAACTGATTGACGATCACCCGCTCGGCCCCGTTGATGATAAACTCGCCGCCGCCGAGCATAATGGGCAATTCGCCCAGATAAATCGCATCTTCCGTGATCTCGTCCTTGTCCTTGCGGACCAGACGGGCCCGGACCCGTAAAGGCATTCCGTAGGTCAACCGAAGCTGGCGGCATTCATCGGGCGTGTAGCGCGGCTTACCCAGCGTATAGCTGATGTATTCCAAGGACATGTTCCCGTCGTAACTCTGGATCGGAAACACCTCCCGCAACAACGCCTCCAACCCATGATTCTTACGTTTTTCCGGATCGATATCGGCCTGGAGAAAACGCTCGTACGAATCGGTCTGAATCTGGGTCAGGGGAGGGATGGGCGCGGCCTCCCCGATCTTGCCGAAATTACGGATCTCTTTGACTGTGAGCATGGAAAAGATTCCTTTCCTGCATACCCCTGCGGGTGGCGACCTTGAGGAACGTCTGTTCGATCGCGCCCTTGCCTTACTTCCGCGGCCGATCCAATGCCCTGGATGGCCGGCGAAACCACGCCCGTATCAGCCGAACAGTCCCGACGACCGACGGCGTAACGGACACGCTTAAAAGGATTCAGGACAGGATCCAACCCGGAGCCATCTGTTCGACTGACGGTCCTGGGTTGCCGGGATCATGAATCCCGGCACGTCAGCCGATCTCGCTCCGCGGAGGAGGGATATCTTGCTTGTCAGGCCCGTCCTCGTCCCCCCGAAGGAGGCGCCAATAAGAGGCCGGCCTGGGTTTCCGTATGCGTCTTCCCCCGCGTGCCTGATTGCTCAAGCTCGCGCGAGCATCCTCGCCGAAGGCAAGGACATTCGCAGGAGCTTGAACTCCTGCCCGAACGAAGGGTCATTCGTTCGCGATACCCCCCACTGCTCGGGGTCGCCGAAGCGCGGGGAGATAATTCCTTACTTGACTTCCGCGACGGCGCCGGA
>CAZXSA010000009.1:2783-41789 GCA_964642815.1 uncultured Planctomycetales bacterium
GGTCGCCGAAGCGCGGGGAGATAATTCCTTACTTGACTTCCGCGACGGCGCCGGACTCCTCAAGCTCTTTCTTGAGTTTCTCGGCCTCGTCTTTGGGCAGCCCTTCCTTGACCGTCTTGGGGGCACCCTCGACCAGATCCTTGGCCTCTTTCAGACCCAGACCGGTCGCCGCCCGCACGACCTTGATCACCTGGATCTTCTTGTCACCGGCGGCCTTGAGAATCACGTCGAACGCGGTCTTCTCTTCCGCGGGTTCGGCGGCCGCCCCGCCGCCCATCGGACCGGCGGCCATCATGACCGCCCCACCGGCGGCCGGCTCGATCCCGTAATCCTGCTTCAGACAATCAACCAGCTCCTGAGCCTGCTTCAAGGTCAGGGCCGCCAGTTGTTCGGCCAGCTTCTTCGTCTCCGCGCTGAATTCCTTGGTGGCTACAGCTTCTTCCGACATCGGTTAAACTCCCTGTATCTACTGCTCGGGCAATCACGACCGTCGCCTGATAGGTGAGTTCCCAATGAACTCATTTAATCCCGAACGCGGGCCAATCCGCGGCGACCGGGTGTACTGCCGATTGTTGGGTTTGAAAAAAATCCTCGTAATTCCGTTTCGCCTCGCTCCCGATGGACCGCGAAAGCCTCGGCGATTTCAGGATGCGTTTCTCGACTCCACCATTTTATAGCCACATGCGGCCGAACCCGGCTCAAGCCGCGGCCGGGGCCGGGGTTTCCTCGGAATCTTTCTCGGCCATGGCCTTGAAGCAGCCGGCCAAACGCCCGCCCGGGCCCGCCAGACAGCCGGCCAGGGACCGTCCCGGGCTGGCAATGAGCGACGCCAGCTCGGCCAGCAACTCCTGTCGGCCCTTCATGGTGGCCAAACGCTCGACTTCGATTAATTCGGTATCCCCATCGAGAATACCGAGGTGAAGCTCCAGTTGGGGATAATCCTTCTTGAAGCCGACCAAAGCCTTGGCCAAATCGATGGCCGAGGCGTCTTCCTCGCTGATCACCAGAGCACATGGACCTTTCAACGCTTGGCCGAGGGGGGCCAGCGGCGTATCCATGAAAGCCCGTCGGGCCAGGCTGTTTTTAACCACCTGGAGATGGAGGTGACGCTTCTTGAGTTCGCCGCGAAACTTGTTCGCCGCCAAACCGTCCATGCCGATCACGCTGATCACGCACGCGCTTTTCTTGGCCGCGAAACGAGCCTTGTATTCATCCGTAATCAGATCTTTAACTGGCTTGCTCATGATTCCCTTGCCTTTATTCACTTACCGGCATCGTGGCCGGATGATTCCACATTCAACAAGAATGGCCGGCTCAGGCCACGTCCACCATCACTCCGGGCGTCATTGAACCCGACAGGCTGACCTTCTTGATATACTGTCCGCGGGTCGCCGCCGGTTTGATTTTCCGTATATGGTTAATGAAGGCCTCGATGTTGGCCAGCAGATCTTCACTGCTGAAGCTCATCTTGCCGACCACCGCATGAACATTTCCGCCGGCATCGTTGCGGTATTCCAGCTTGCCCGCGGCATAGTCCTTGACCGCCTGGGTAATATCGGGAGTCACCGTGCCGGATTTGGGCGAGGGCATCTTGCCCTGCGGCCCGAGCACGCGTCCAAGCTTGCCCACCTTGCCCATCATGGATGGGTGGGCGATGGCCACATCGAAATCAGACCAGCCATCCTGGACCTTCTTAATCAGAGGGTCGCCTCCGGCTTCCATGGCTCCGGCCGACTGGGCGGCCTCGACCATATCATCCGGACAGAAAGCAATCACTCGCTTGGTCTTACCGATGCCCTTGGGCAAGGAAACCGATCCGCGAATCATTTGATCCGCCTGCTTGGGGTCGATGCCCAGATGCAGAACCAGCTCGATCGTTTGATCGAACCCCTTGCGTTTACGGCTGCCCTTATAGGTCTTACCGGATTTTTCCTCGCCCATGGCCTTGATCATGGCCACCGCGTCGGGCAAAGCGTATTTCGCCCGGCGATCGCTGATTTTGGCCAACTGGGCCTTGTAACGTACACTCTCATGCGGCATTGAAAAACGCCTCCCACTGTTAGAATTCTCACGGACCCGTGGTCAGGCCCGGCTATTCAATCCCGGGCTGTCGCCCATGCGCCAGCCAAGCGGGATAGTTTGTATGAATCAATTGGGGAATGGCCTCCGCGTCCTTTCGGAAGCTTTTACCCGTCCACAACCTCGATCCCCATCGATCGGGCCGTGCCGGCGATAATACGGTCGGCGTGATCCAGATCGAATGCGTTCAGATCGGCCATCTTTCTCTCGCTGATGGCCCGAACCTGTTTCCATGTAACCTTGCCGACTTTTTCCTTATTGGGAACCCCGCTACCCTTGGCGATCTGGGCCGCATCCTTCAGAAGAACCGCCGCCGGTGGACTCTTGACCACGAAGACAAAGGACTTGTCCTTGTAGATGGTCATTTCCACGGGCACGATCATGCCGTTCAGGCTGGCCGTCCGCGCGTTGAACTGCTGGACGAACTGCCCAATGTTCACCCCATGCTGCCCCAGGGCCGGCCCGATCGGCGGGGCCGGGGTTGCCTGTCCACCCGGAGCCTGCAACTTCAAAACCGTCAGAATTTCCTTGGCCACTTGTTCAACCTCGTCCGCCGCGTCGGCCCATCCGGCTTACCGGTCCAGACCGGCCCGCGGGTCATACCTTTTCCAATTGCCAGTACTCCACGTCCACCGGCGTCGATCGCCCGAATATGGTCAGCAATACGGTGACGATACCCTTGGTCTCGTCCACCGCCTCCACGCTGCCCTCGAAATTCTGGAAAGAGCCTTCCTTGATTTTCACTCGGTCGCCCTTGGAGAACTCCAGGCCCGACAGGGTCGCTTCCTCGTCCGGCTTGGCCGAGGCCAGGAGCATCATCTCCACGTCGTGACCGCGCATGCTGGTTGGCTTGCCATCCGAACCGATGAAATCGCCGACACCGGTCGTTTCCTTGATGAGAAACCAGACGTTCTCCGAAATCGATCCGTCCACCTCGGTGGCCATCTCCACGAAGACGTAGCCCGGATACAGCTTGCGCTCGAAAACCCGGACTTGGCCGCTTTTCATCCGTTTTTCCTTGGCCGTGGGCACCAGCACCCGGCCCACTCGGTCACCGAGGTTTTCGATGCGGACCTTCTTTTCCAGGGCCTCTCGGACCTGGTTTTCCTTGTTGCTGGCCACCCGCAACACGTACCACTGCATGCCCGCGCGGGTCGGTTCCGGGCCGGATGTCGCCGGCTTCTCGGCCGGCTCGGGGCTCGACGCGCTGACCGTCTCCGGCGCGTCGATCGCGGGGTCGGCGGCCTCCTGCGTTGGGTTGTGTTCGGTATCCTGCAGACTCATCCCTTAATCCCGAAAATCTCAAGCAGCGATGGCCCCGCTCGAAGCACGCCCATGCTGCTGAAAATCATCATGAATAATAAATCCGCCGCGAAAAGGAACACGGACATCACGATCGTCACTAAAACGACCACCTTGGTCGAACGAATAATCTCCTGCTTGGTGGACCAGTTCACCTTCTTCATCTCGCCTTCGGTGGCAATGAAGAAATCGTTGGCCTTGCGATTAAGACCCACGACCCAATACAGAACCAGGCCCATGACCAGAAGAAAACCAACCGTGATGCCATACTGTAGAGGAAGCGCGTAACTGGCGCTGGATGAGCCACTGCCCAACATGCCGGATAATTCATCAAAAAGGAACTTGCCGCCCCAGAGGATCAAAACTCCGGCACCGATGGCCGTACCCACCCGGGTGTAAAAACCCTGTCCCGGCTTGTAGATACGCAGCCCCCCGCGACCGGCGTCGCGAGTCTTCCGGGCAGTCAAAGCCGGTTGCGCACCGGACGAAACCACCTCGGTGCTCTCGGGCATTTCGGGTACCAGATCATCACTCACGGCGGACTCCTCTTGCTCTGTTGGGCCGTGCACGGTCATCTCTTACCTCTTGAGGCCGGTTGCCTGGCAACCGACAAACACTCAGACCCCTGTGGGGCCGCTCATCCTTCCCTGGATTCCCAAGACACAGGAGCGGAGGGACTCGAACCCCCAACCGCCGGTTTTGGAAACCGGTGCTCTACCAATTGAGCTACGCTCCTAACGCTGCCTGTAACCACCCGCAGCTCTCGCCAAGGCGTAGGCCGGACATCAGCCGGCACCCACCGGGTTTCCCGACGCGCGCTTATTTGCGTTTCACCTTATGCACCGTCCGCGTCTTGGTTCGGGGGCAATATTTCTTCAGTTCCAGCTTCGGCGTTCCGCCGATCACACTGACCGTCGTGCGGTAATTCAAGTCGCCGCAATCGACACACTGAAGCCAGACATATTCACGTTTGTTTGCCTTGGCCATAACCGATAATTCCAGAACAAAGGTGAAGGCCGGTTGCCACCGGCCTCCACGCCCTACGGATTTTTCACATTGCCCGTCCGGGAGATAACGCCCCCGCGGGCTACACCACGGCGGCCCCCGCTTATTGGATAATCTTGATGACTACTCCGGAGCCGACCGTGCGCCCGCCTTCACGAACCGCGAAGCGTAACCCTTCTTCCATGGCGATGGGTTTACCCAACTCGACTTCCAGCTCGACGTTGTCGCCGGGCATGCACATCTCCGCCCCACCCAACAACTGTAAAGCGCCGGTCACATCCGTGGTTCGGAAATAGAACTGCGGACGATAGCCCGAGAAGAACGGGCTGTGTCGTCCACCTTCCTCCTTGGTCAACACGTATACGTTGGCCTGGAACTTGGTATGCGGAGTGATAGAGCCGGGCTTGGCCAGAACGTGGCCACGCTCCAGATCCTGCTTTTCAATGCCGCGCAACAACAAACCGACGTTGTCGCCGGCCATTCCCTCCTCGAGGGTCTTGTTGAACATCTCCACGCCGGTGACGGTCGTTTCGCGGGTTTCGCCCAGGCCGACGATCTGGACCTTGTCGCCGACATGGACCTTGCCACGCTCGATACGACCGGTACCCACCGTGCCGCGACCCTTGATGCTGAAAACGTCCTCGATGGACATCTGGAAATCCATGTCCAAGGCCCGCTTCGGCTCGGGGATGTACTCATCGATGGCGCTCATCAACTCGCCGATGCAAGCGTTCTTCTCCGGATCCTCGGGATGCAGCAGGGCCTCGCTGGCCGACCCCTTGATGATCGGAATGTCGTCGCCGGGGAAGTCGTACTTGGACAACAGTTCGCGGATTTCCAGCTCGACCAGCTCGAGCAGTTCCGGATCGTCCACCAGGTCAACCTTGTTCAGGAAGACCACGATGGCCGGCACGTTCACCTGACGGGCGAGCAGGATGTGCTCGCGGGTCTGGGGCATCGGGCCGTCCGCCGCGGAAACCACCAGAATCGCTCCGTCCATCTGGGCGGCGCCGGTGATCATGTTCTTGACATAGTCGGCGTGGCCGGGGCAGTCCACGTGAGCATAGTGACGCTTTTCACTCTGATACTCCACGTGGGCGGTGGCGATGGTGAGAATCTTGGTCGGGTCACGACGACCGGCCGACTCGGAAGCCTTGGCCACTTCGTCGTATGACTTGAAGGTGGCCAAGCCTTTCTTGGACTGCACCATGGTGATCGCCGCCGTCAGGGTTGTCTTGCCGTGATCGACGTGACCGATGGTTCCCACGTTCACATGCGGTTTTGTGCGTTCAAATACAGCCTTGGCCATTGAACCAATACCTCCACTTGCGATGTTGCCTTTGAATACGAATCGCCAGTCGGCTCAAACTCCCGCCGAGCCGATCTGGCCAGTCTTGTCGACTCCCAAATCTCAACTCAACCGAAAACACAAATAACCCACGATATCGCGACCGTTTGGACGCGGCCGCGTCGGGTTTCCTAACATTTGTTCGCCTTTGCCCCTCTCGCCTCCGCCGACCCGGTCGGCGAAAGCTGCTGATGGGACTTGAACCCATGACCTCGTCCTTACCAAGGACGCGCTCTACCGACTGAGCTACAGCAGCGGGTAATGCTGCCCCAACCACGTCCACTTCGCTGGGGGACAAGGCCCGGCCTGGCGGCCTACGTCCATACCATGTCCGTACTTACCACGCCGGAGCCTGACCAGTATACGGCTTCTGGAAAAACTGTCAAATCCCCCGCACCAGTTTTAGAACATATTTTCTTTGTCATCAATCATGAAAAAAGGGCGAGGTGTTTCCTGTTTTAATATAATATTTTCATACATGGTGAATATAACGTAAACTGTTTCCATGAATAATCTTATGGTACATGATATTCATTTGTTGAGGGTCGAATCAAGATTTTATGGCCTCGAATCAGCGTCCTCCTGCACAACATCATCTTCCTATAACAACGCCCTCGGTCCATTTGAAAATATCGCTTGTCCGTGCGGAGAACTCAACTATCGTAAATCCTCTCAGCGCCGCGAAGTCTATGCGAATCGGCCTGTTCCGTCAGTTAAATCGAGGCGGTTGCGCGGCCGCATAAATCGAGAACGAGCTGCTCGAACGCCCGGGCCATGTGCTCGGCGGTGAATTCGGTCCGGACTTTCGCCCTGGCCTGCTCGCCCAGTTGCCTCCTCTGTTCGGGCTGATCGATCCATTCGATAAAAACGCGGGCCAGGTTCTCGGCCTTGGGCGGATCGAAGAAGCAGCCGGTCTGCCCGTCGATCAGGGCTTCGTCGAGCGAGCCGATCCGCGGGGCGACAAAAGCCTTGCCGGCGGCCATGGCCTCCAGCATGGCGATACTGAGTACCTCGTGCCAGCCGCTGGTCAGGCAAACGATATCCAGTCCTTGCATCAACACCGGCACATCGTCGCGGGTACCGAGCATGTGGATGAACTCGCCACGCGGATCCGCCTGGGCCATCATCCGCTCGATGGTTGGGCGCTGCGGCCCATCACCAATGATGAAAAATCGCGTATCCAGCCGGGCCGCGTGGGTCCGGGCGGCCGCCTCGATGAAAATATCGTGCCGCTTGTCGGGCCGAAGATTGGCGATAATGCCGACGGCCACTGTCCGCTCGTCGGCCAACCCGAGCAGTTGCCGGGCCGCCGGTCGTTGTTCGGCTTTCTCGAACGGGGCCGGATCGATGCCGTTACGAATAACGGCGATGCGGGCGGCCGGGATCCGTTCATGAGTAATCAGGGCCGCTTGGTGGCGCTGTCCGAGGGCGATAAAAGTATCGACCCACCGGTACAACCGGCGGTTGCTCCACTCGAAAGCGTGATAGCCGGCATTGGGGAAGATATGGGCCCAGACGATAACCGGGATCCGCCGTCGGCGGCCGACAAGGGTGGCCCAGAACATGCGGTCGCCACCGCTACCGACGGCCATGATACAGGCCGGTTCATAACGGCGGACAAGCTCGCCTATCCGTGAAATGACACGAACATCGTATTTGTGAGTGAGTAGACCGGCATGTACGGGGATCGCCTGATTGGTCAACGCGCCCGCCGCCGGCCCCGCCTCACCCAGGCAAAGGACCACCGGCCGCGCCCGCCGTCGGTCAAGTGACCGGGCCAACTGGATCAGCATGGCCTCGGCCCCGCCGGGTACCAGCGTATTTGTCACCATCAGCAGCGAGGGAGGTTTATCCATTATCAAAAAGCCAACCCATAGCAACCCGGGAACGGAAACACCGTCCAACGGCATTCTTTCAAGAAAATACTGCTCTACTATAAAATCGGTCGACAAGCCAGCGGTAGGTGTGTTATTATTCATATATGAAGGATGGTGGTTATGTCCTGCGCCTACCATGTCCTGTTCATTTGCACCGGTAACTGCTGTCGATCCCAGATGGCTGAGGCCTTGCTCAAGCATCTGGGGGGCGAGCGTTTCCGGGCCTTCAGTGCCGGCACCAATCCGGCCGGCCATGTTCACCACCTGGTTCTGGAAACGATGCAACGCATGGAAGTCCCTATCCGCAACCAGGAATCCAAGAGCATACAAGAGGTTGATTCTGATCATTTCGATATCGTTATCACGGTCTGCGATCACGCCGCCGGCCAGGCCTGCCCGGTTTTCCCCGGCCACCCGGTAACCGCCCATTGGGGACTGCCCGATCCAAGCTTTCATCCCGGCAGCGAAGAAGAACGAGTATCTTTCGCCCTCGAGGTAGCCGGCACCCTCCGCCGCTGGATCGAAAAGCTTATCAACCTGCCCATCGAAGAATTGACCGATGAGCAACTGGTCGCCGAGCTGCAGCGCATCCCTCAGGGCTGACGGAATTTCGACAGGGGTTAACCAGAGAACTCACGAAGGAGACCGGGAAAACCGCGGTCAAAATAGAACCTCTCTGGGCTGGCCACGGCAAGAAGAGTATTGACTATGGTATTTGCTGGCAATTCATCTCGACGACGGTATCATATCGACCGGCGCGGCGAGTAAAGCGCCTGGATATCATGGCGGCCGGCGGTTTCTCAGGTTCGCGGACGGCCTTGCCGGCCGGTTCATCTCAGCAACCAGCAGACTCTTTTTGACAGGAGATTACACGATGGCAAACGAACCCTTACCCGCTTATCTGGCGACAGCCAAACCGAACCCTTTTTCCAACCGGGCCCCGTGGTACATGAACACGGCCCCATCATACGCGGGGATCTTCCTGTGGATCGCGTTTTATCAGGCTTTGGGCCAAACTCTGCCGGTCGGGGGTCTCTGGGCATCCCTCGCCGGCCTCGCTGTCGGGGCCGTGCTCTGCTATATCCTCTTCTACAAGGTTTTCGGCATGATCGGCATGAAAACGGGATTGCCTTTGTACGTCGTAGGCAGTTCCACTTTCGGCACTAAGGGCGGCTATCTGTTCCCCGGCGTGTTCATGGGATTGCTGCAAATCGGCTGGTACAGCGTGGCGACCTACATGGCAACCGAATTGTTACTGAAATCCTTAGTTGCCTTCAACATGCTTGAAAGCGACCAGATCATGACCCTCTACGGTCCCGGCAAACAAGGTTTCAGCACTATTTTCGTTATCGTGGCCATCGCGTGGGGTTACTTATTCGCTTTGTTCGGCGCTTTAGGCATCAAATATGTCGGCCGCATTTCGCAGTATTTTCCCATCGTACCGATCGTCATGCTCATCATTGCGGCCATCGGCGGGTTATCCGCTTGCGGCGATTATTGTCCCGGTGAGCAGCATGTGGGTGGCCTTGCGGGTATGTGCCTGATGATCCAGATGGTTATCGGATTTTTCGCCACCGCCGGAGCAGCGGGCGTTGATTTCGGCCTGAACAATCGGGATCATAAAGATGTCAGCCGTGGTGGGATGGTCGGGGTCATTCTGGCGGCCATCTTCGCGGGTGGGCTGGCGCTGATCGCGGTTGCCGGCGCTCACGCGAAACAACCCGATCTCGAATCTTTCACCTTCGCGGATTCGTTGAATGTGCTCAACCCGAAATTGGCTTCTCTCATGTGGCTGCTTTTTGCCATCGGCTCGGTAGCCCCCGCCTGCTTCTGCGCTTTTATCATCGGCAACAGTTTATCGACGATGATGCCCTCGCTACCGCGCATTCCCCTGACGCTGGGAGGTGCCACCATTGGTATTATTCTGGCCGCCCTGGGTATCGCGGGTAATCTCGGAGCGTTTTTCGGACTGATCGGGGCCTCGTTTGGTCCCATCTGCGGGGCGATGGTAGCGGATTATCTTATCTCCGGGAAAAAGTGGGTCGGCCCGAGAGAAGGAATCAACCTCGGCGGGTATCTGGCCTGGTTAATCGGCTTCGCGGTTGGAATCTCCAATAATCCGGTCGTTACCAATCTGCTCGGCCAGGAATTGATCGCGGGCTGGCATCCAACACCGGTCTACTCGTTTGTCGTAGGCTTCGTGGTCTACGCGGTAATCACGAAATCCTGGGGTATTCAAGACGCGGTTGTGGACGTACCCAATCTCAAACAGTAAGAAGGCCATTTTCAACACGAATACAAGCAGGGCATTCGGTCAGGATGATGACCGAATGCCCTGTTTATTGAGGGACGGCGGGGCTGGTAGGAGGTTCCTTACCCAATCTACATGTCCCTCCTTCTCCCCCTCTCGCCTGTACGCCGGCGTTCCATCGCCCTTTCAGGGCGAAACCCTCGCTGGCGCTTCGGGCTGGTAGTGCGTTTCTTAATACCCCTATCTCCTTGTCTCCCCATCGCCCCTTCGCCCACTCACCCCGTCCTGCACACCAGCGTTCCGTCGTCCCTTCGGGACGAAACCCTCGCTGGCGCTTCGGGCTGGTATTGGAAACCCTCGCTCATGCGGGCGGGTATTGCCCTTGAATTCGGGCGGCGGCGGCCCTATCGTACCGGCTTTACGCGAGATGGATGGAATATGTCTGAGCAGTTAAATGACGATCTCAAGAAAGTAATGGCCGAAGCCGAGCAGTTGATCACCGCGGCCAAAACGGTGGACGAGTTGCGTTTGGCGGAGAGCCGCCTGACGGGCAAAAAAGGCGCGCTCGGCCAGCTTTTAACGTCCATTGGCAAGCTGCCCAAGGAAGATCGGGCCGAGGCCGGTCAACAGATCAACCTGGCTAAAAGGGACATAGAGGACAAATTTGCCCTCGCCCGGACGCGATTGGAGGCGGCCGCCCCCAAAACAACGGTCGAGCAGACCTTCGATCCGACCCTGCCGGGCGCGGTCGTGCCCCGCGGCAGCATTCATCCGGTCACCTCCGTGATTTGGGAATTCGAGGACATTCTGGCCCGGTTGGGTTTTGTCGTTTTCGGCGGGCCGGAGATGGAAACAGATTATTACAATTTCGACGCCCTGAACATCCCCGAAACGCACCCGGCCCGCGACCAGTGGGACACCTTCTGGTTGGACAACGGCTGGCTGCTGCGTACGCACACGTCGCCCTGCCAGATCCGGGCGATGGAGAAATTCGGCGCGCCGCTAAGGGTGATCGTGCTCGGCCGCTGCTTCCGCTACGAGACGGAGGATGCCAGTCACGCCAATACCTTCCACCAGTTCGAGGGGTTGATGATCGACCGCGACATCTCCATCGCCCATCTGGTGGCGGTGATGAAGCTGATGCTCAGCGAACTGTTCCACCACGAAGTCAAGGTGCGGCTGCGGCCGGGGTATTTCCCGTTCGTCGAGCCGGGTTTCGAGCTGGACATGGGTTGCCTGCTCTGCGGCGGCTCGGGGTGCCCGGCCTGCAAGCATAGTGGATGGATGGAGCTGATCGGCTGCGGGATGGTGCATCCGAACGTACTGCGGGCCGGCAAGATCGACCCGGACCAATATACGGGCTTCGCCTTCGGCCTGGGATTGACGCGGGTAGCGATGATGAAATACGGCGTCGCGGATATTCGCTTGTTGAACAGCGGCGATCTGCGAGCCCTGATTCGACCCGAACAACGATTCGGGCCGGCGATTATCGAAAAGGAATAAAACTCAACGACTGATTGCTGAATGCTGAATGCTGACGACTGATAGCAGTTTACTTTTTCCAAGGAACTGAACCGGTGCTTGTTTCGCTCAACTGGATTCGTGATTTCGTCGATCTGCCCGCCGACGTGGACGCTCGCGCCCTGGCCGAACGCTTTACCATGATTACCGCCGAGGTCGAGGATGTTCACCACGTGACCTGCGCGGCCGAAGGGCTGGTGGCGGGCGAGATTAAATCCGTGCAGTCCATCAGCGACGATAAACCTCTTTTTGCCGTCACCGTAAGCATCGGGAAGAAAAACTTTGATACCGTTTCCATCGCCGAGGGGCTTAAGGTCGGCGATCGGGTGATTTTCGCGCCGCCGGGGGCGACCCTACCCGGCGTGGGCAAGATCGCGAAGGTGAAAACCGCCGGCGGACGCGAAAGCGAAGGCATGATCGTACCCGGCGACGCGATCTCGCTGCCGACCATCGGACAGCGGGCCGTCTGGCTGCCGCCGCGGACCGAGCCGGGAACACCCATCGACATGAGCCTGTTCGACGATTGGGTCATCGATGTCGATAACAAGTCGATCACCCATCGGCCGGATTTGTGGGGTCATTACGGCATAGCCCGCGAAATCGCCGCGATTTACGGCCTGAAGATCAAGCCTTATCCGGTCGTACCGCTCGACGAACTACGGAAGCCGGGGCTTCCCGAAATCCCGATCATCATCGACGACCCAGTCAAATGCCCGCGTTATAGTTGCCTGCGATTCGCCGGCGTGGCCCCGCAACCGGCGCCGCTGGCGATGCAGGTCCGTTTGGCCCACGTCGGTTTGCGCCCGATCGATATCCTGGTCGATCTGACCAACTACCTTATGGTCGAGTTAGGCCAGCCGATGCACGCCTTCGACGCCGCTACCGTCGATCGTATCGAGGTCGGCGACGCGCAACCGGGTGAGCAGCACACGACCCTTGACGGCATGAAACGGACCTTGCCGACCGGGGCCTTGATGATCCAATGCAACCGTCGCTCGATCGCTCTGGCCGGCATCATGGGCGGCAAGGACACCGAAATCACCGAGCGGACCACGGACATGCTGCTCGAAAGCGCCAATTTCGAGGGCGCGACGATCCGTCGCTGCGCCGCGGCCCTGGGCCATCGCACCGACGCCAGCGCCCGCTTCGAGAAATCGCTGGACCCCAACAACACCGTGCTCGGCATCCAGCGGTTCATTTACCTGGCTAAGCCGGAGCTGCCCGGCCTGACGCTGACCAGCCACCTGTCCGATTTGTTCCCCCATCCGCCGGCGCCGACCACGATTCGCGTCGATCCGCGTTTCGTCTCGCGGTATGTCGGCCGGCAGGTGAGCGTTGAGGAAATCCGGCGGATTCTTACCGCCTTGCATTTCGACGTGCAGCCTGATGGCGAGTATCTGGCGGTCAAGGCGCCCGCTTTTCGGGCCACCAAGGACATCCGTATCGAGGCCGACATTATCGAGGAAGTCGCCCGGTATATCGGCTACAACGCCGTTGAGCCGACCTTGCCGCGGGTGGCCGTCCGCTATGTCGAGCCCGACGCGATGAGCGTCCTCGAACGCCGCACGCTGAACCTGTTCTGCATCGGCGGCGGCTACGCGGAGATTCACCGTTATATATGGTTCGACGCCCAGTGGCTGCGGGTGCTCGGCTACGATCCGGGCGAGACGATCAATCTGCGCAACCCGGCGGCGGCCGGCTTGGAACGCTTGCGGACCACATTGATACCGGGGCTTTTGGCGGCCGTTGACCTGAACCGACGCCATTTCGATCGATTCGAGTTGATCGAGATCGGTAGCGTATTCTGCCCCGGCAAATTCGCCGATCCGACCGAGAGCGAGAATCGCAATCTGGCTTTAGCCATCGTAGCCCCCGGGCGCAAGGCCGCCCAGGAAGACGCCCTGGTCGCCCGGCTCAAAACCGATCTGGAAACGTACGCCCGGCAGATTCTCGGCGGCGAGTTGCGATACAGTGCCGGCCGAGCCGGCTCGCCGTGGGAGCATGAAAGCAAGACCGCCGACGTGTATTTCGGCGAACGTTGTGTCGGCCGGCTGACAGTCATACCCAAGGCGTGCAAGAGCAAAATCGACGAACATCTGGCGGCCTGGGCCATCGCGCTGGCGGAGATTGACCTTTCGGCGCTGGCTGGCCGTGAACCGGCGGTCAAGAAGTTGGTACCGGTCCCTGTCTATCCGACAACAGACGTGGATTTCTCTGTCTTGGTGCCCGCCGAGCGCAGGTATACGGATATCGAGGGCGCGCTGCGGCGATACGATCACGCGTTGCTTCGTCGGTTGGCCTTCGTGGACAGCTTTGAAGGCAGATCGGTGCCCGTCGGGCAAAGAAGTTTCACTTTCCGGGCGACCATCGCCGAGCCGTCGCGCACCCTGACCGACGACGATATCCAAAGCTTTCGCGCGGACTTCATCGCGTATCTGGAACGGAACGAACTCAGGTTACGCTCTTGACTGCGCATGCCAGCCCGACTCGTGCTGCGCAGCGAAGTGCTGCTTCGCAGAGTAGCAAGCGCCAGCGAGGGAACCAGCCCGCAGCAGTTTACCCGCTGCGGCGGGCCAGCAAGGGTCTTGCCCCTAAGGGGCAAAAGGAGGGTAAAGGGGGTGACAAGGAGATGGGGGGATTATGAAACGCAACACCAACTTAATGCGGTTTACCCGCTTGCCTCGCCGTGGCGGGCCAGCGAGAGATCGGGCCGACGGAGAGACGGAGAGGAATGACATAAAGCTAACGACTTTAACCCATTACTAAACGGTCTTGACATTCGGGCAACAATAGGTACTGTGTCTCCCGAATTCCACATTTCAGGGCGAATCGAGAAAGGAGGCCGAGATTCTATGAAGAAGGACGTTCGGATTAACTTCTACGACGTACTTCGATGCGGCTACTACAATCGAGGAGGGAGTGAGGCTGTCATCGGGGATTGCGCGTCGGCCCTAGCTGACCTTCACAGATGGATCACCGGGGATAAGCCTACTATTCGTGAGACCCAGAGCTTCACCCCTGCTGTTGATTCCGAGGTTTTGCCAGTTCATTGTTACAACATCTACAAGCCCGCCAAACGAAACGAGTTCCTCCTGACAACCTGGAACGAAACGGAAACCGGGGATGGTGTCTTCGCAAGCGTCTATGCCGATCAGGCTGCTGGAAACGCGGACGTGGAGGCTCAGGATGTTCCGGATGGTACAATCCCAGGATATCCAGCGTATTTCTGGTTCATCCCCGAGCGGAACATCGTGGCAACGATTCGCGTTGACAACCGCCTCAACGGCCATCAAGGAATGAATCTGTACTTGCGCGGCTTCCTCGAAAGGTTCTCACGCTGGGTTGTCACCGAGAAGCGACAGCCCAAGTCTCTAACTGTGGACATCGCGGGTTACTCGCTGAGCGGCGATTCTGAGATACTTCGTGTCCGACCGGACTTCAAGTCGGCTCCAGTAAAGAAGCAGGGAGAAATCCGCTACATCAGATCACACTGGAAGAAGATTCGGAAGATGATCCGAACGGATGAGTACAAGACCGGGCGGAGCAAATCGGCATCGTTCCTGCGCAAAGCGCTTCACGCCTTTGGATTAAGTGGCGATGCCCAGGTTCCCGAGGATACCCGCTACCGTTGTGAAATGACGTACCAACCAACGAAAGACGAACTCGACGAGATCATTCAGCACTGGGAGAACGACCACACCAGCCGGTGGGACGATGTGGGCTTCATGTTCAGCGGTGACGGCGAAATCAAGTGGCTTAGCCGAACGACGGCTCGTGATATCATGTCCTTGGACATTGATTATAAGAACGATGTCGTGATCGACGAGGAAAGCTTGATGGCTGCCCTTGCCGCCCAGAGGGATCAACTTCTCGGTCTGCTGGGAGAATGAGATGCTTGCTCGTATGCTGCGCATCTTTGTATTAGTCATCGTTGCCACGTCCATGGTCTGCGCCTTCATATATGGTCGGGGCATCCCATTTGCTGATCAGAAGCCCATCTTGGACACGCTGGTGAGCGTGTCGGCAATCGTATTTGGTGTCATGGGTGCCTGGATCGCCTTGGTTTATCCGAAGGGCTTGACCGGGCTGTTCACAAAATCCCTGCCGGACGCAGATCAGTACAAACGCGTGAAGAGGCTATTTTCACCCATGAAGTACGCGACTATCATCATTGCCTATGCGCTTGTTTTGCAGGTGATTGTTCCCATTCTGAAACAAGTGCCAAAGGCAGCCGGTCACTACGGCTTCGGTCGAGGCCTTAGCCTCGCTCTCCTCGTGGGGCTGATCGGTCTGCAACTCTGGACGCTGTTCGTGACACTGGCCCCGATCGACGAGGCCGAGGAACATCTCGAAATCGGAACGGCTGCCCAGAAGGGTATTGATCGTCGAACGGCGAGAGTGCAAGAGCGGTCCGAGGATGCGGAAGGCCGTAAGGGGCCGTGAACCGAATGCAATCTAAAGGAATTAGGAATTCGTAGAATTCCCGATTACGCATACCACCCGAAACGCAAGCGAGGGTATGATACCATCCCGAAGCAGTTTACCCGCCGTAGCGGGCCAGCGAGGAATCAAGTAAGACGGAGGGACGGAGCAACGGAGCGACAGAGAAGAATGACATGAGGCTAACGACCTCAGCCCATTGGCGATTATTATGAAATATTTTTGACATTCAGGTAAAATAGGTATGGTGTCGCTCGAATTCCGACCTGCAGAATCACGGCTGCGAGCCGACATCTCCATCGTGCCGTGATCTGTGGCCACATCATGAGTACGGTGGAGGCTGGCAACATGACTAGTGAAAACGGTTTCCCAACGGTCGCGCGAAACTTCGAAGATATCCTTGGGATCATCCGATGGCTTAGGGACGCGGTGCTTACGTCATCCGCAAATTTGGAGAACTCGTTCACATGGCGAGTTGAGCGGCACAGCTTTCCGTATGGGATTTGGTTCCGTGGCGAGCACGACGGAGACAAACAAAAGGAGCTGCTGCCCGGAGTGTTTCGCCAAACCGATGACGGGGAAGATCTGGTTGAAGCATTCATCAACAACCATCTGCAGACGCGCATACCCGAACTAGCGGCAGTCCCTAATCCGTTTGACAAGCTTTGTATGGCTCAGCATTACAATGTCCCTACTCGTTTGCTTGACTGGACGGAAAACTTCCTGACAGCGGCGTACTTCGCTGTGGCCACGGAAGATGACGAGGAGAAGCCCAAGGAAGATGGAGCGCTGTACGTCATGAACGCCTATAGCTTGAATGCGGAGTGCGCAATCGGACGTGGAAGTGGCCGCATCCACATGGCAGATGATTTTGGAACTCTGCTACGCTCGGAGATGGCTTTTTGCTCGAGCATATCGGAGTGGCTGCAGCGCATAGCCAATCGGCAACCAGTTTTCGATTGGAAAATCATGGCTAGGGACGCAGGCCGAGCAACATCCTTCGACGTCAGCAAAGATGAAGACCAAATCGCAATGGTCAAATTGTTCCAACGCCCCATTGGCGTGATGCCCACGCGTTCGAATCCCCGCATGTTGGTCCAAGCAAGTACGTTCACACTTCATGGTGGCTGCAACTGGACTGATGCAACTGCCGATATGAAGTATAGCCCGTTGCCCTCAGCGGTGACTGGTGGCAGGCGTAGAATATGGATGAAGTGCCGGATTCCAAAGGAATGCAGAGCCGAGATTGAGGAACAACTCTTTGCGCTGGGCATCCATCAGTCGACGCTTTTTCCCGAACTTGACAAGCAGCGTGGCTACCTTGTGAAGGTATGCCGGAAAGGAAAATTACAATGAAGCTGACAGATCAACACCTGCGACACGCCGCAGCGGTGTGTCGCTTTGCAGAGAATCTGGGAGGCCAAACGCTTGGGATCTTCGGGTCTGCAATGCATGGGGCGGGCGCTGAGGTTGATGACGTCGACCTGGCAATTCGCTGCAATGGTCTCAAATCCGCCCGTTCCATTGCCCACAAGCTTACATGCCGATTTCCAAGTCTCAGGCGAGTTGCTTTTGACACGTATGGGGGAAAACTACCGATGCCAGAATCACCTGGCCGGTTCATCGATGTTGTGCTGCTGACCTCACAGAACGCGGTCAGCGCATTCCAAAAAGTCGACTCTAAGCTATTTGCTTCAGTCATACTTCAGGACGCATAGCCGATGGCCCATAGCTTTAGAGCCTTACAAAACAGGAATGCAATGGGGGCGGGAAGTTTGGCAGAATTCGACGAGCTCGGGGGACGCCATACTTTATTCGCTTGTGATTTCGTTTATCTACCTGGGTTTCGAGGGGTGAGGACTCGGTTGCTCCAGCAATTAGGGGTCAGTTTTCAGGAATCAGGTGGATTCGAGGCAAATTCGGTGTACACCACCCGAATTCCCGCGCGCGGTCGATTCGAAGCATGGGGTGATAGCAACACAATCATGATATGAGGGCAAAATATGAGTACGGTGCCCCCCGAATAAAAGATGGGGGGACGGAGCGACGGAGAGCAACTGACTTCCCGCACCCTTCTGAAAAAAGAGTGTCCCATGCATCGAAGAAAACATCTATCAACTTCCTTTTCGGTAATCTTTTTTTTCGCCCTTCCCGATCTACTTTTTGCCCAGATGGTACCCGAAAGTCATGTACGTCAGGACACCGTCTGGCAAGGTGAGATCGAGATTCAAGGGTCGGTGTCCATCATGGGCGTCACCGTTCGCGTCGCGCCGGGAACGACAATCCGCTTCAGGAGCCAGGACGCAACGGCCTCGGTCCCAGTGTTGCGATTGAATTCCACGACCGGCAACGAGCCTTGCCTGCTATTGGAAGGCGCCCCGGAACAACCGATCGTCGTGGAGACGCCGCCGGACCTGCCTCCGGGGGCGATTCTTGTCGATCCGGGCAGTCATGGCACGCTGATCGCCCGGCATGTTGTTTTTCGTCGCCTGGGCGGCGCGGCCAAGGGCAATTCGGACGCGATCGATCTGCAACTGTCGGCCATCGATAACGAGTTACGAATCAATGACTGTCGTTTCGAGCACTGCGGCATCGTGCGGGCGGGATTCCTTGGCCCGATCAAGGCCGCGGAAATCAGCCGGTGCAATTTCGCGAGTACCCAAGGCGATATCGCTCTGATGCTGGCCGGCGTTGGCGCGGGTCGGAAAATGGTCACGGAGAATATCGCCGACGCGGCTTTTCGGGTGGACTGCTCCGAAATTTTTTTACAGGATAACGTGCTGGTCGGCGCGGCGGCGGCGATCAGCGTTCCCTCCCTCACCAAGGAGGGAATCCGGCTGGACCGCAACTATGTGCATTGCACCTATAAACGAGACGAGGGACGCTATGCCCTCAAGTGCGACACGCCCCATGCGGAACTTACGCGTAATGTGTTGAGGGGCGGGACCTACGTAGTGGCGGCCGCGCCTCGGACGATACGGGACAACGTGTTGATCGGCGTGGACGGCCTGGAAGCCAATGTGTCCATCAAAGAAATCAGGCTCGTCTTGCCGAAATCCGCGGCGACCACCCACGCCCTGATTACCGGCCTGGCAACCGAGGCCAGGATCAGCAATAACCTGTTACTCGGGCCGGCCCATGCGGCCTTATCCATCAGCGGTTCGGCCAAAGCCCCGCGCATCGAAAACAATCTTTTTGACGGATGGGACTCGGCCCGGCGGGCGGTGCATTTTAACCTTTTTACCCCATCGGCGGTGGGAGCCGAGTTAAGGAATAATGTTTTCACCCGCTATCAGCGCGCCGCCATCTACGATCAGGCGGGTCTGCCAGGTACGGTGGCCGGTGCAGGTAACAATCTTTTCGCCGGTTTTACCGATGCGATCTACGAGAACATCAAGGGGGTTGACGACCTGGCTCCGGACGATCGGCGTATCGAAACCTTCAGCCAACTGCGCTTGGCCGCCCCTCCGACCACCCAGGCCGCGATGGATGCCGAGGAACGCCTGCTCCGTCGGGAAATCGGCGTAGCCGACATTCGCGAACTCTGGTTGGCTGCATATCGGCCAATGGACAACTCGCCGCTACGCACCAACAAAGCTCCCATTGGACCAAGCATCGACGATCCAAATGAGAAATCTCTTAACGCGCCAGAGCCGGAGACGACTTCTCCGGCACCATAAAGACGGTGGCGCAGCGGGCGCATTTGGCTTTCTTGCCGCGGGCGGAAGCGGGCAGGGAGAACACCTGAGTACATTTCGGGCAGCAGATGCGGACCTCGTCGGCCGGGCCGTGGGGAGCTTTGGACGCCGAGATAAACGGGCTTGGCGTCGCCCCGCTCTGGCTGATCGGAGCGGGACCGCCGCCGACCATAAAGAGATGGCCGCACTTGTAGCACTTGCATTTGGCTCCCCGGTTGGTGGCGGGCACCATCGATTTCACTCCACATTGCGGACAACTCACGGTGATTTTTTCAGGCGGGGCCGAAGCCTTGGGGGCCGGCTCCGGCATGGACTTTTCCTCTTTCGGCTTGGTTGACGAAGGAGGCAACGAATGTCGGCGATGGGACTCGGCCGGCTTCTTTCGCTTGACAACGGTCGGCTCCGGGGCGGCCGGCTTTTGAAATAAATCCAACGATGAATCACCGATCGCCTGCCCATAACCGTGCGCGAACAACAGCTCGAATTCCATCACCTGGAGCCGGCGGACGATTTCCTCGGCCGGGCGGGTCAGCTTTCCGGCCCGGGCCTGCTCGAATAAATCAATGAAAACGAACGGCTCCCAGCGCTGGTCCATCTCCAGAATCTGGCGCACTCTCTGCAAGCGTGGATCGTTGACCGGGGCCATCTCCTCCAAGGCCAGAGGGACGATTCGCTCGTAAACCGGATGTTCATTCAGTTTTTGAAATGAAGTCTTGGCCTTGTCCGGCAAACCCTGAAGCCGTTCACCCAGCGCGACAATATAATCTCGTTCCTTCTCCGGGGCGGATTGGGCGGACGTGGCGGCCTCGGCCACCCAGCCGCTCCACAAATACAACAAGGACCGCACGGCCGCAACCATCGCCTCGTTCTGAATCGTCACCGGCGCAAACAGATGGACATCGTCCAACGATTCGAGCTTCAACTTGATCGCCCGGTTGGCGCTCTTGTGCCATTCCAGAAGCGGCAGATCGGTACCCCGCAACATCAGTTGAGTGGCGATTTCCGGAGCAAGCAAGGACGGATTAAGACGGATCATGATTACCGGAACTTCCCGGCCCATTCTCGTAACCGGCGACGAGACGGCCTCTACCTCGATATCGGCTGACAACGGTGGATGCTTTGGCGGGGCGGGCGTTTTTTGTCTGGGCATCACCCGCATCCGACGACCGGAGTTTTCTCTCCTTGGCGCATGTCGTCTCTACCACTTCGCTTGAATAAATAGCCCACCCAACGTGTCAGATCATAAAAGGCCAAGACTATCGGACCGGTAACGAGCCGGAGAATGGAGACCGCTTGGCTGCCGCATCATCGCTTCCCCATGTTTGAAAACATAGGCCGCCCGGCACCCGACGGAAAACCTGAATCACTCGGCCGGCCCAGCTTTTACGGATATCATTCATGATCGGTCGGCGACTTGGCAAACGGTCGTTTGCGCCCTATGGTGGAGGTACGCATAAGGATAACTAACGGTTGGTGGATGGCCGTTCTTGGAGATATCCGAAAATTCGATAAGTGGTCGGACTTTGAAGGAATCGAAACGTGGGCCTCAGTTATCGCGTCATCAGTATCGGCACGTTAAGCCGGAATCGTTTCTGGAACGAGACGGCCCCGAAACGCTCCGCCCATGCGACTTGCACGTTGATCGAGGACGACCATGCGCGGATACTGGTCGATCCCGCCCTGCCCGAATCGCTGCTGACTCATTTTCTGGACGAGCGGGCGGGATTGAAACCGGAGGCAATCGACCTGGTGTTTTTGACCACGTTCCGCCCGGCTCATCGCCGCGGGTTGACGTTGTTTGACCGGGCCGCCTGGCGGATGCACGAGGCCGAAATCGCCGCGGTGGATCAACATCTGGCCGAGATGGCGGAGCGAATCAAGGACGATGACGATTCCGAGACGAGCCATTTACTGGAACAGGAGAGGTCGCTCCTTGACCGCATCGAGCCGGCGGAGGACAAATTGACCCGGCAAGTCCACTTGTTTCCCTCGCCGGGGGTCAGTCCGGGTTCGGCGGGACTGTTGCTGACTTTTCCCCAACGAACGGTAATCGTCGCCGGCGACGCGGTGGCCACGCGCGAATATTACGCTGCCGGAAGGGTTTACGAACAGGCGGCCAACGTCGAACTCGCCGCGAAGTCGTTTGCCGAGATTCTGGAAATCGCCGACGAAATCGTGCCGGGCCACGATAACGTGTTCACGGCCGGCGGGTCTTAGACAGGTCGCGAGGGGTTTGTCAAGGGAAAGCCACTTAATGAAGACGGCCCAAAAAACCGTTATGGCCGGTCCCGCCGGCCATTGCTTGACACTACCGGACGAGCGGGGTAGTCTCGGAACAGGCAATCGGAGCTGAAAGACAATGGAAATTCGCATGGACCTCGCTCGGATTATCATCAGCGAGACCAGTGAGCAGCAGATCATCGTACTCAAGGAGCACGAGGGCTCACGGCAGTTTCCGATTGTCATTGGGCGAACCGAGGCGGAGGCGATCCATCGGCGGGTTCGGGAGATTGTTACTCCGCGGCCGCTGACGCACGATCTGCTGGCCAACGTCATCAGCGACCTGCACGGGGAGCTGGAGAAAATCGTGATCCACGACTTGCGGGACCACGTGTTTTACGCCAAGCTGGTGGTCCGACATAATGGGGAGCTGGCGGAGATTGATGCCCGCCCCTCGGATGCCATCGCTCTCGGCGTGGCTCAGGATACGCCCCTATACGTGGAAGACAAGGTGTTGAATCAGGTCTGCGAGTAATGCGGGGCCCAAAGCGGCGGCCCGGCTACTTTGAGGAACAGTCGAGGCAGTGGTGAGTATAACGGGAACCGAAAACGGTTTGGCGTTGAGCTGGGAGCGTTTTTGCCAATTGTGCGAGGGTGCCTGGCCGGCGGATCAGCCGCGCCCGCGATTGATCGCCCGGGCACCGGGCCGGCTCGATTGCCTGGGTGGCATGGCTGATTTCAGCGGGGCCTTGGCCTTGCAGATGCCGATCGAGCGCTGCGCTTATGTCGCGGTCAGCCCGCGAGAGGACCAGCAGGTACATGTGCGGACGGTCGGGTATGAAGACGATCGCCCCGCCATGATCGATTGGCCCCTATCCATTTTTTATAGGCCTGACGGGACGTTTATCTCCGCGAAAGAGTTCGCCGCCCATTTCGAGGCTTGCCCCTGGGCCGTGCATGTCGCCGGCGTCTTCTGGGCGATGCTGACCTCGAAGGCACTCCCGCATTTTGCCGGAGGCGTCACCCTCCTGTTGAACTCCGATATACCCACGGAGATGGGGTTGGCCTCCTCCGCGGCGATTCAGGTCGCGACCGCCAAGGCCTTGACCGCCCTGTTCGATGTTCAATTGGAAGCCGACCGGTTAACCCAAATCTGCCGGCAGGCCAACGTCGAGGTGGTCGGGGCGGAACCGGGACTGGTGGATCATCTGACTTGCCTGCTGGGTGAACCGAATACGCTGTTGCAGATTCGCTGCCAGCCGGACAATGTTCTGGGCACCCTGCCCTTGCCGCGGGAGGTGAGCTTTACGGCCGTATGCACCGGCGTGCGTCTGCCGATCTACCGACAGCGGTACGCCGACAACCGGGCCACCTCGCTGATCGGACGATTCCTTATCGAGCAAATTCTGCGGATCGGCGGTCATGCGGGAAACCCCACCGGCGGATATCTGGCCAATATATCCCCGAGTGAATATACCCGCCGATTCCGCAACGAATTGCCGGTGAAGCTCCGCGGGCGGGATTTTCTGGCCCATTTTGGTCAGCCGGCCACGTTGGATGTCAAAGTCGACCCCGGCAAGATTTACAAGGTACGTTCGCGCACGGAACACCATATTTACGAAAACGACCGTACCCACCGCTTTATCGAGCGTCTGGCCCGGGCTCGCCGCACGGGCGAGCGCGACGCTCTGACCGAGGCCGGCGAATTGATGTACGCCTCGCATTGGAGCTACGGGCAACGATGCGGCACGGGCAGCATCGAGACCGACATTCTGGTGAACCTGATCCGCGCTCACGGACCGGCCCGGGGTCTGTACGGGGCCAAGGTCACCGGCGGAGGCTGTGGTGGAACGGTCGCGGTGCTGATGGCGGAACACGACAACGCGCACGCGGCCCTGGCGGAAATTTGTGACGCTTACGCGGAAAAAACCGGTCACGCGCCGACTATTTTAACCGGTAGTTCGCCGGGAGCGGCCCACTTCGGATGCCGCGGGCTGGATTGACGGGCCCAATGTGCCGTCGTGAACCGCTTGGCAAGGACCGAGCGGGCAGGTAAGAGTCGAAAAACGTATCCGAGAGGACAACCGAATGCCCCATATCATCGCTCAGCCTTGTATTGGGACCAAGGATACCGCCTGCGTGGAAGTCTGTCCCGTCGATTGCATCCATCCCACCAAGGATGAAGAGGGTTTCGCCTCGGCGGAGATGCTTTACATCGACCCCGACACGTGCATCGACTGCGGTCTGTGCGTGGACGAGTGCCCGGTCAAGGCCATTTTCCCCGAGGATGAATTGCCCGCCGAGTGGAACAAATTCATCGAAATCAACGCGCAATATTATAAAAAATAGCCGGTTTCCGATGTGCTCGGAAAAATTTCATGGCCAGGGTCGGATGGTCCCGGGCCGGCGGGTTGGGCTTGCCCATGCGCTTCGCGGCTTGCCTGCCAATGACCTTTGGACTATGCTTCACGGGCCTTTGGGGAACACCCCCATCCTCGCGAATCGGCGGAGGAAACGGCGTTTCGGCGATAGAATGATTCTTCAATCAGTCATCATCGGGAAGGAGATCAGGGTAACATGAGTCAGGCACAAGCAATCGAAAAAGCGTACGAATTGGCCAAACAGCGTTACGCGGAACTTGGGGTCGACACCGACAAGGCGATGAACGCGCTGAAAAAGATCCCTATTTCGCTGCACTGCTGGCAGGGCGACGATGTCGGCGGTTTTGAATCCAGCGAAGGCCTGACCGGCGGCGGCATCCAGGCCACGGGCAATTATCCGGGCAAGGCCCGGACGGCCGACGAGCTGCGCTCCGACCTGGAACTGGTGTACAGCCTGATTCCCGGCAAGCATCGGCTTAGTCTGCACGCGATTTACCTTGAAGCCGGAAAGAAGGTCGAGCGTAACGAGATTCGGCCGGAGTATTACACCAACTGGGTGGGCTGGGCCAAGGCCAAGGGTCTCGGTCTGGACTTCAACCCAACGTTCTTCTCCCACCCGAAAGCCGCCGATGGGTTCACCCTGGCCCATCCGGACGCGGGCATTCGCAAGTTCTGGATCGAGCACGGCATCGCCTGCCGCAAAATCGGCGAGTCGTTCGGCAAGCAACTGGGCACGCCCTGCATCACCAATGTGTGGATTCCCGACGGCTATAAGGACATTCCGGTGGACCGCGTGGCCCCGCGCGAGCGGCTATGCCAATCGCTCGACGCCATTTTCGCCGAGAAAATCGATCCGAAATATCATCTCGACTCGGTCGAGGGCAAGCTCTTCGGGATCGGCTCGGAGAGCTTCGTGGTCGGCTCCCACGAGTTCTATCTCGGCTACGCTATTTCGCGGAATGTACTGCTGACTCTCGACGCGGGTCACTTCCACCCGACCGAGGTGATATCCACGAAGCTCTCGGCGGTGATGTGTTTCGTCAAGGAAATGCTCCTGCACGTCAGTCGGCCGGTCCGCTGGGACAGCGATCATGTGGTGATACTGGACGACGAGTTGCTGGCCATCGCCCAGGAAATCGTCCGGCCCGGCTACACCGAACGTATCCATATCGGTCTGGATTATTTCGACGCGAGCATCAACCGGGTCGCCGCCTGGGTGATCGGGGCCCGGAACATGGCCAAGGCCCTGCTCGCCGCCCTGCTCGAACCAACCGATCAACTGCGTAAGTACGAGTTGAACGGCGATTTCACTTCCCGACTGGCCATGATGGAAGAGATCAAGAGCATGCCCTTGTCAACGGTGTGGGATTACTACTGCCTCAAGGCGGGCGTGCCCGTCGGTCCGGAATGGCTGGCCAAGGTCAAGGATTACGAAGCCAAGGTCCAAGGCAAACGCTGAGTGACATTTACTCGAAAATCGGTTCAAAGATTCGAAAGGAGATACTTTCATGCCCGATAGAAAGCCCGAGTTATCCGATCCGAAAGCCATCGCGGAATCCACCGGTCATTGGAGCCGCCGTCGGTTCCTGAACTCCGCGGTGGCGGGTTTAGGTTCCCTGGCCTTGGTCGGTCAGGCCAAGGCCGGCACCGATCCGTCGGCCTACGGAAAGGCCCGAGCCCCTCTGCCCGGCCGACGAGTTCTGGGAGCTAACGATCGGATCTATCTGGGCCTGATCGGTTCGGGTGGTATCGGCCGGCGGCATGTCCAACAGATGCTGGACAACAAGGACAACAACTGTGAGTTTATCGGCATCTGCGACGTCTATGAACCGAATCGGAATCAGGGTATCGAACTCACGGGCGGCAAAGCCAAGGGTTTCAACGAACATGAAAAACTGCTTGAGCATAAGGATCTGGACGGCGTGGTCATCGCCTCGCCGGACCATTGGCATGAGCGGCACCTGATCGATTCGGTCATGGCCGGCAAGGACGCCTATTGCGAAAAGCCGCTGTCCTGGTCCATCGACCAGGGCGCCAATATGGTCCGACAGGTCCGCCGAACCGATCGGATCGTCCAAGTCGGCATGCAGCGCCGAAGCACGCCCACCATTTACGAGGCCAAGAAAATCGTGGACAGCGGTTTTCTCGGCGAGGTGAGCCTGGTCCGGGCCTGGTGGTATTGGAACATCCCGAATCTACCCCCCTCGATTGAACTGGAAGGCCCGCTGGACTGGGCGCGTTTCCAAGCCCCTCTTCCGGAAAACAAACGTTACGCCCTCAACGCCTTGAAATGGAAATTCTGGCGGTACTTCTGGGAGTACTCCGGAGGCAATCTCACCGATCAGGGCACGCACTTGATCGATGTGATCCAATGGATGCTTAACGACAGCAAACCTCCGCTGGCCGCCCAGGAACACGGGGCCGTCTATCAGATCAAGGGCTACGAAACGCCGGATACTTTCTGCGCGATTTTCGAGTATCCGAAATTCATGGCCACCTTCACCCTGACCTACACCAACAGTTGGCGCGACTCGTGGGGAATCGTCTTCCACGGACGCAAGGGCACCTTGGAACTCGACGATAACGGATCGCGGTTCTACGAGGAGCCCTGGCCGAAGAAAGCGTCCAAGCAGGAGGCCGTCCCGGTTCACGAGGTGAAAGGGCCCTTGCGGATGGACCTCCACGAGAGCAACTTCCTGGACTGCATGCGTACACGGAAGGAGCCGAATTGCCCCATCGAGATCGGTCACCAGGCGGTTTCCGCCCTGCATCTGGCCAACGCCGCTCATCATGCCAAGCGCCGGGCGGTGCTTGACGCCGACGGGCAAACGATCAGGACGGCCTGAGGAATCGAGGAAACAGGCGCTTATGCATATTGTCATTGCCGGAGCTGGAGAGGTTGGCCGGCATACGGCTTCGGTCTTGGCCGACGCCAACCACGAAATCACCCTGATTGACCAGGCGACGGCCAAGCTCGAGGCGGTGTCGGAAAACCTCGATGTCCGTACCTTGGTGGGCGACGCGACGCGGGCGGAAACCCTGCGGGAAGCGGGAGTGGATCGCTGCGATCTTTTTGTCGCCGCCACGGACGCAGATCAGGACAATCTGCTGGCCGCCTCGATCGCCAAGGGCCTCGGGGCCTCCCAGGTGATCGCTCGCGTGCATCACAGCACCTATCACACGGGATCGCATTTCGACTACGCCGGCTATTTCCATATCGATCAGTTGGTCTGCCCGGAGTATTTGACCTCCTTGGCCATCGTGGGCGTACTGCGCGATCCCACCGTCGAGGCCGTCGAGCATTTTGCCCGCGGCAAAATCATCATGGAACAAGTGGAAATAGGCCCCCAGTCCGAGGTCATCGGTCAACCACTCAAGGATTTGTCCCTGCCCGCGGGTTTTCGTATCGGTACGGTGAATCGCGATGGTCGATCCTCGGTTCCCACGGGCGAAACCGTCCTTCAAGCCGGCGAACAGATCACCTTGATCGGCACCACGGAAGTATTCGACAAGGTGCTGCCCAAGTTCCGGCGCGAGGCCTTACGCCGTCGCAAGATCGTGATCATGGGGGGCTCGGCCATCAGCGTGTGGCTGGCCCGTGCGCTGGACCGCCGCTTTTTCCGTATTCGTCTCTATGTCAACGAACAGGCCAGAGCCGAGGAACTGGCCGCCAAGCTGCCCCATGTAACCGTCATCCATGACGATCCGACCGACCCGGACACCTTCGCCGAGGATCGTCTGGCCGAGGTCGATGCTTTCGTGGCCGCTTCCGGGGAGGACGAAATCAATATTCTCGCAACCCTGCAGGCCCGCCACCTGGGCGTACCCCGTAACGTCGCGGTCATCAATCGCTCGACCTATCATCAGATGATCACCAAGCTCGGCATCGATCACGTCTTCAGCCCGCGAATCATCGCCGCTCGGGAAATTGAGCGGCTAGCCCAGCGTAAACCCGTTCAGGAAATCGCCCGGCTGGATGAACATGGTACGGGAATCTACAGCATCGAGATGGGTCCGAGCGGACCGGCCAATGGAAAAATGCTTCGCGAGTTGGATTTGCCCGGCGGCTGCGTCTTGGTCGGCGTGCAGCGGGGGGACGATGTGCATGTTCCCGGCCCGAACGACCGGCTGCAAGCGGGCGATAAACTGGTAGCGATTGCCCAGGAGGGCCTGGTGCGAAAGCTGAACGCTCTGTTTACCTGATCGGGGACGGTGATGCGGATCGGCTTTGTGGTCCGGCAAATGGGTCTGTTGTTGCTGTTGCTGAGCGCGGCCATGTTGCCCGCGGCGGCGTGGTCGGCCTACGACTATTATTATTATCGCGTCCAGATGCCGGGAACGGGAGCGGCTTTTCTCGCCCTTCTGTTGAGCGCTCTGATCGGGGTGGCCGCGGGAGTTCCGCTGCTGATCATCGGGCAAACCCAAAGCAAACAGATCGGGCGTAAGGAAGCTCTGCTGCTGGTGGCCTTGGCCTGGGGGGTCGGGGCCGCTCTGGCGGCCTTGCCCTACCGACTATGGGCAGGCATGCATCCCTTGCCACCTGGGTCGGAGCAGGCCTTTACCAGTTTCGTCAACTGTTATTTCGAGGCCATGAGCGGGCTGACCACCACCGGCGCATCCATTTTGACGGACGTCGAATCCATTCCTCGAAGCCTCTTGTTCTGGCGGGCATTTACGCACTGGATCGGTGGTCTGGGTATCGTGGTGCTGTTTGTAGCCGTCCTGCCTATTCTTGGCGTGGGCGGAAAACGTCTGTTTCGTTTCGAGGCCCCCGGCCCGAAAAAGGAGGGGGTTCGTCCGCGGATTCGGGCGGCCGCCCAAGTCCTCTGGCTGCTTTACCTCGGGATAACCCTGGCGGAAATCATCGCCCTTCGTTTGGCGGGGCTGGGATGGTTCAATTCGATAACCCATGCCTTCGCCACCCTGGCCACCGGTGGTTTCAGCACGCAAAACGCCAGTATCGCCGCGTTCGGATCGTGGAAAGTGGACAGCATCATCATCGTGTTCATGTTCATGGCCGGCGTCAATTTCGCCCTCTACGACGCGCTGTTGGCCGGTCGTTGGCGCGAAGCTTGGCGCAATCCGGAGTTGCGCGCCTACATCGGCGTGATGGTCCTGGCGACTGTCCTGATCGCCGTATCCGCCATGGGCAACCCCGTGGTTTTGACCGACGGTACGCAAGCGGAAGGGTTCTGGCCCACCTTGCGGCATTGTCTATTTACCGTGGTTTCCATACAAACCACGACCGGTTTCTGCACCGCGGACTTTGATCGATGGAGTTTTCCCGCTCAGACCATTCTGGTTCTGCTCATGTTCATCGGCGGATGCGCCGGCTCAACCGGAGGGGGCATCAAGGTGATCCGCTGCATCATCCTGTTCAAAGTACTCTACGCCGAGTTGGAGGCCGTGTTCCGTCCCCACGTGGTGCGGACCCCGCGGGTGGGAAACGCGATCATCGATCCCCAGATGCGTAGCGCGACTCTTGTGTATTTCGTGCTGATCGGCGCGGTGGTTCTCGTCGCGACGGGATTGTTCATCTATCTGGAGACCCCGCAAAAACTGGATAGCGAAGGCTGGGACGCGGCCTCCACCGCTTTTTCGGCCGTGGCCGCCAACCTTAACAACATCGGCCCCGGCCTGGACCGTGTCGGAGCCACGCTGAACTACTTCTGGCTCAACCCGTCCACCAAAATCCTGCTCAGTCTGCTGATGGCTCTGGGCCGGCTGGAGTTGTACGCCTTTCTGGTTCTGGCCCTTCCGGCTTTCTGGCGCGAGGAATAGGCCGGCCGCTTCACCAGCCTCTCGACAGGGGTAAACCCATTCCCCGTTCCGGCGGAGCCGTCAAAAGCGATGAGGTCGCCTGAGCATTGCCAGACCACCGGCCACGATCAGAAGCACGGAGCCACACTCGGGAACCTGGGTAATTCGGAACCCGACATTGAATATCTCGCTGGCCGGGTAGTAGGAGTTTCGATACGCGGCGTACAGGCCGACGCTGTAGTTATAGAAGGATCCGCCCCGCAAACCGCGCTTTCCATTGGTCAGCACGGACTCGTTCCACTCCCATACGTTGCCCCCCTGGTCGAGGGTGCCATAGGAGCTCTGTGAATTCTGGAACTCTCCGACAACGGTCGCATAGTAGGGTGCGTCGATGGGGTAAGGACCGGAATCCGGGTAATAATTGGCGTTGTTGCCGGAGGCGTCGTTCATGTCCCTGCCAGGAACCGAGTTGTCACCTGTCGGGTAATCCCAGTATCCTGCATCAGTCGAACCACCCTTATAATAGGCCGCCTTGTACCACTCATCCTCGCTGGTGACCGCCCATGTCCAGCCCGCCTTGCGGTTGACGGCGGCCAGAGCAACGTTGCTCGTCGCTCCGTTGAGGTAATAAGCTCCATCCTCGGTCGTCGAGAGGTTTTGCGCGCCGACCGGTTGGCCGTTGTGTAGCCAGTTCGCGAACCGCGCCGCATCGCCCCAGGATACGTAATTCACCGGCCGGTTCGCGTAGTCCGACGCCACGCTGTACGTGTAACCACCGGATGCGCCGCTCCGCTGGATTTTGCAGCCGGCGGCATCCGACCACATGGCCGGGTTGTACAAGCCAAAGGTATCGGTCGCGGCCACGGCATTGAGAAACTCCGCGTACTGGCCGGCCGTCACTTCGTATTTACCGATGTTGTACGCGTAGGCCACCGAACCACACATTCGATCGGGGCCGTAGCCACCGTAGCTCTCGCCTGACCACTCCCCCATGTTCCCCGGATTCCCCACGGAAACGGTCGTAATGTTTAACGCCACCACCGGAGTAACCAGTAAGCCGAGGGCGACACAAACCGATACCATCGCTTGGGAAGCGTTCATTCCTCTCCTCCTCTGTACCCATTCTTCCAAGGGGAGCTTCTCTCTCCGCCGCAAGACCCCACGGTTGTTCCAAGAATGTTTGATCCGAGATTATCCGCCGACCTCGCCCGCTAACCATGAGCGAGGCTTATGCCGCTCTTATACATTGTTCCCCCAATCGCGCCTACTCTCGTTTCCGGAATTCCTCGAAATCTGGGTAATGCCAGGCAAACGACCTGCCCCGGCCTTAATGTTTTCAATATCTCGGCGGTGGACGAAAAACACGGATGGCGTTAAAAAAACCTGGTCGCAATGAGACAGACAAGGGGGGGATTGTCTATCTGTGTGGGGTGCGACCAGGTATATTCGTTTTCGGCGACCAAGCGCACGACCGCCGATGGTTATATTTTATCTCTTTAGGTTGACCCAACCCGCTTTAATTATGAACCCATCGCCTGTTCATGTCAAGAAAAAAATCACGTGTCTGTAAAAATACCGCTGTCAGGAGGCGAAAAAAACCTTGTATTCCGGGTGCCGCCCGACGCAAAACGCCCTGGTCGTGGACGATACTCCGCCACAAGAACCGACGGATTAAGGGCTACCGGCGTCCCGATCCATGCGTCCAGGGCGACCGCCCGGCAAGCCTGGCCACATCCTATCCGGCACGGAAGCGGCCAACCCCGCTCGCGGCTTTGCTCCCTCGGTTTTTTCATGTAACCTTCTTGTCTTTCCCGACGCTTTGGGGCAGAGGCAGAAAACCATCCGGGCGACTTTGTATCCGGATCGAGACCGCCGAGGAAAAAAGGGCAGGTGTCCATGTTCAACGTCCTGAGCCGGCTGGACTGGTTTATCGTCTGTTGTCCACTGATCGTCGTGCTGATCGTCTTACTGAGCAGCCGCAAGTATGTGCGCAGCGTGGCGGATTTCCTGGCCGCCAACCGCTGCGCCGGCCGATACGCCCTCGGCGTGGCCCAGACCTTCAGTGCCTTTGGGGCCATCACCGTGCTGGCTTGGTTTGAGCTTTATTACCGGTCCGGTTTCGTCGCCAGTTGGTGGGACAAGATCACCCTGCCCCTCGCCCTGGTCATCGGGTTGACCGGCTGGGTCATCTATCGCTTTCGCCAGACGCGCTGCATGACCATCGCCGAGTTTTTTGAACGCCGCTACAGCAAACGATTTCGTGTTTTCATGGGATTTCTGGCCTTCGGGGCTGGCGTTTTCAACTTCGGCATTTTCCCGTCGGTGGGCAGTAAATTCGTGATCTATTTCTGCGATTTGCCCTCGTTGATGGCCCCGACAATCGATTTCACTTTATGGGGCACCCGTATCCAATGGACCTGCGATCTGACCTACGCGCTGGTCATGTTGATCCTGCTGGTGCTGCCCCTCATGCTCACCTTGGGTGGACAGGTCAGCGTGCTAGCCGCCAGCTTCATCAACGGCATCATGGCTATTGCCGCCATTCTGGTCGTCTGCGGGACACTCCTGGGCCAATTCAGTTGGGAGCAAATCGGCGATTCCCTGGCCATGGCGCCGCCAAAAGAATCGATGGTCCAGTTCCGCTATGCGGCCGAGACAAAAAACTACAACCTCTGGTATTTCCTGATCGGTGGTTTCACCATGTTGTACGGCCAGATGGCCTGGCAGGGCCAACAGGGTCTCAACTGCTGCGCGAAAAACGCGCACGAGTCCTGGATGAGCCGACGACTTAGTTTCCTCATGAGCGTCAGTTTAGTTCAACTCTTTCCCTTGCTATGCGCCGTTTGCGCCTTTACGGTCATGCATCACCCCGATTTCGCGGACAAAGTCGCTCAGGTCAAGGAAGCCCTCGGCCATATCGACAACCCTCAATTGGTCACTCAGATGACCGTGCCCATCACCTTAAGTCGTATTCTACCGGCGGGCATTCTCGGCTGCCTGTGCGCTCTGCTCATCGGCGGGCATATCGCCCTGCATTCCGTGTATCTTCATGCCTGGGGAAGTATTTTCATTCAAGACGTAGTTATGCAATTCCGCAAAAAACCCTTAACCCCGGAGCAGCACATTCGCTGGCTACGCTATGCCATCTGCGGAGTCGCCGTTTATATCTATTTCTTCAGCCTTTTCTATCAACACCGCCAGGACATTTTCATGTTTTTCGCGATCACCGGAACGATCTATCTCGGGGGAGCGGGGGCGGCGATTATTGGAGGGTTGTATTGGAAACGCGGTTCCACGCCCGCCGCCTGGGCGGCCATGATCACCGGATCGTCCCTGGCCATCATCGGTTTCTGGATCAAACGAAAAAATCCGGAATTCTTTCTTACCGAGCAGGAAATGGCCTTTATCTCCATGATCAGCGCGACAACCGTGTACGTGCTCATCTCCTTGCTCGGTCCTAAATCCGTGGCCAATATGGATCGCCTTCTCCACCGCGGCCCCTATGTTCCCGATGACGAAAAAACCGGATCGGCAGCCCCACCGGCCACCGGCTGGCGTTCCCTCCTGCCGACCAAGGACTATACCCTTTCGGATAAGGTGATTTACTACGCGGTCATCTGGGGCTGGCCCGTCGTCTGGTTCCTCATTTTCGCGGCCATAACCGCATATAATCTGCTTTACGACCTTTCCTTCGAATGGTGGATGAGATACTGGAAGTACTACACCCTGTTCCTTTTCGCCATGTCCATACTTATCGTCATCTGGCTGACCCTCGGCGGCCTGAAGGATATGAAGGAAATGTTCCGGGTTCTGTCCACCAAGGTCCGGGACGCCACCGATGACGGCATGGTCCACGAAAACAAAAAAACAAAATAGCCCCCCACTGGCCGCCGACGCCCGGGCCCCCTACAATGTGTCATTAACGTGACAAGGCCGGAAGGGCATTGCTTTCCCCAGCAATCTGGCCTGATGATCGTACAACAAAAACGACGGCTTAAAGGGAGAACCAGCCATGCAAATCAGTGACGCATTGACCAAGGCAATCAATGACCAGATTCAGAAAGAGCTTTATTCCTCATACCTCTACCTGGCGATGGCCGCCCAGTTCGAGGCGGACAACCTTCCCGGCTTTGCCCATTGGATGAAGGCCCAGGCCGACGAGGAGCGCGGTCACGGCATGCGTCTATTTAATTACCTCGCCAACCGCGGCGGCCGCGTCACGCTCGCGGCGATCGACAAACCCCCGGCCGATTTTGGTAAACCCGTCAAGGTCTTTGAAAAAGTCCTTGAACATGAGCAATATGTCACGGCTTCCATCACCAGCCTTTATGAAGTAGCTCTCAAGGAAAAGGATTACCCCACCCAAGGCGAGCTTCAATGGTTTATCAAGGAACAGGTTGAGGAGGAAAAAACCGCCGAGGACATTCTTCGGCAGTTGCGGATGATCGGCGACCAGCCGCAGTTCCTGCTCATGATGGATCGGAAACTGGGCGAGCGAGGCTAAGTCCACTCCGTCTTCCGGGAAGATGCGCCCGCGAATAGCGGACGGCGTCAAGGCCCCTTCTGACTGAAAATCAGTGGGCGGGCATCGGGCGTGGTAATGCGCATGCAGAAGCCCCAGCCCAGGTTATGTTGCCAGACTTTCATCAGAATGGTGTTCGGTCCTTTGCGTAGCTTGACCGGCACCTTGTCCTGATCGGGAGTTAATCCTCGGGCCACGAACACATTATGGACTTGTTGGCCGTTGATCCAGATCCGCTCACTGTCATCGACTCCCACGCGCAGGATCGCATCGGTCGCCTCGGCCAGCTCGATTTCCGCGTAAGCGTAGGCCAGACAGGACTCACCAGGCCCTAGCTGCGCCAACAGGTCAACGTAACCTTGCTCCGGCTCGGCCGTCACCCTTTTCCAGTCGAGCCGCCGCTTGCCGGCCATGTACCGGGCGGTCAGATCAATGTCTGGTTCGCCGATCAAGGCCTTATCCCAGTTGGCGTTTTGTTCGCCCAGTTCAAACGGTCCTACCACCCACCAATTCGTCACAACTCCAAGTTTGCCCGTCAAGTCAACAGGTTTACCCAGTTGCCTGAGCTTGTTCGCAACCGCCAGCAACATCGGATGCGCAGGCCGCAGTTCGACGGCCCGTTCGTATAATTCAATGGCCTTATCATTCGCCTTGAGTTCCACTAACCGATCGGCCGTCCCGATGAGTAAGGGAATGGCAAGATCGGCATAATCCGCATCCGCCGCGACCGCCTTGGCAACCTCGAAGGCTTCGCCACTTGGCACGGCGGCCAAGCCGGCCAGAGCGGCCCGTCGGCTACCCTGATCGGTCGGCGGCGTGGCCTTGAACACGGCCAGATAAATCCTGCCGACTGTTTCAGCGGGCTCCCGACCGCGTAACGAATCGGCCAGTCGCAACAAGGCCAGCCGTGCCTCCGCCTTTTCTGATTCCTCCGCATCGCTCATGATCGCGGCCAGCGGTGCGACCCCGCCCGGTAGCGAACATTCTCCCAAGGCGCGGATGGAAGCCAGACGCATCGCCGCGTCGCCACCCGATGCGGCCCGCGTAAGCACCGGTAAAACCAGTGGATGTTTCTTGTCGCCAAGAATCGGCAGAAGGGCAAGCTGGGTCGCTGCCGGCAAGTTCGGATACGCCTGGACCAACTCACGGATCGCCGTTTCGCTCCGCATGTACCGAAAAGCCTCTAAACCACCGGCCCAGATCCGGGGATCAGGGTGGTCCATGGCCGCCAGCATCGAACCGACCCTGCTGCCATCATCGATACGCCCCAATCCCGCCAGAGCAGCCATACGCAGGGTCGCATCATCGGACTTCAGCATGAGCTGATATTCACCGGCGGCCACATCCCGATGGTCGTCTTTGCGCTGCATGGCCGCCACCAGCCGCAACCATGTATCGACTATTTCCTTTCGGTCGACGGCGCGGTCATCGTTCATCAGAATCTTAATCACCGTCAGATAGACGGGATCACCGGTCCAGGCCAGAGCCCGCGCCGCGGCCGCCCGCACGCCGGGATCACGGCTCTGGGTACACGCGAGAATCTTGTCCAGGCTCTCGGCGTCCTTCAATTGCCCCAGGCCGTTCAACAAAGCAACCTGCATCCGGGGTTCGGCCTTCTCCAGATGGTTACAAAGCGCGGCCCTTGCCTCGCTTGTTCCGGTCTCCACCAAGGCCGCGCGGGCCTTCTCCTCCCAGGCTGTATCGTTGAGTAAAGCGGCGATCGGGCTTACGTCCGCCCCCTCCGGAAGCACCAGGGGCAACAAACGCAGACTAAATTCCCGTACGCGCGGTGATTGCTCATCGCCAAGAAGTTTTAGAAAGTCGGCGGTAACCGCGCGCCGATCGTCTTCGCGCCCGGGCACGCTGACCTGGGACGCGAAATCGGCCAGTACATTGAATGCCGTAAGTCGAACGACTTCTTTTTCGTCGGCGAGCAAAGCGGCCAGCTTGGGGACAACCTCGACACTTTCCCGTGAAAGAACCTGTCGCGCCTGGGCGCGGGCCTGCTCGTTTTCGCCCGCCAGAGCGGCTACCAGATCGTCGATCCGGGCCGCGGAAACCAAAGCACACAGGCTTAAAAGAATAATGCTGCACATGGCCGTAAATCGCGAAGCATATCTCATGAATTCAACCCTCGGAATGATTGCTCATATTGGTCATAAATGCCACGGCGAACGGTAAGCCCGCTGCAGATAACGATTCGCCTGCTCATCGCGAATGAAGGTTTCCGATTCGCCGTCCCAATGGAGTTTGCGCCCCACCTTGAGGGCGATGCCTGCCAGCAGGACAGCGTTTGTCGAACGCACCCCTTGTTCTATTTCAGCGGCCGGACGCCGACGCGAAACCACGCAGTCGAAGAAATTGTGGTGATGGTCCGGATTGGCCCAGCTCCGTTCCGGCTCACCGACGAATTTCGGAATACCCAAGCTCGCGGGCTGCACCTCGTAACTGCCGCGGTCCACGAAAAGCGTACCCTGCGTGCCGTGGAACTTGATGCCCAACCCTCGGTCGGCGTGACGATTACCGTGCTTTTGTTCCCAAGTTACCATACAGCCCGGATACTCCAGGATCGCTTCTATACACTCATAATTCTCCGAACCGCTATTGCCACGATAACTACCTCCGACCGCCTGAACGCTCAAACACCGGTCCTGGCAAATTCCCCAATGGACGATATCCATTAAATGCACGCCCCAGTTCGTCAGTTCCCCACCACGGCAATAATCGTGACACCCCATGAAACCGTAATGACGTTGCGGCGAATACTCCGCCCACGGCGAAGGCCCCAGCCACATATCCCAGTCCAGCCCTTCCGGCACCGGTGCAGGCGCGCGTCCGCCGGACCATCCATTGACTCCTACCCATGCCGAGGCCGAGGTGATCTGGCCAAGGCGGCCGGAATGAACGACCTTCATCGCCTCCTGGAAAACGGGCATGGACCGCTGCTGCGTACCGAGCTGAACGATACGGCCGTAACGACGGGCGGCCTCGATCATTGCCCGACCTTCGGCCACCGTGGGGCTGGCGGGCTTCTCGACGTAAACATCCTTTCCGGCCTGACAGGCCAGAATGGTCAACAGCGGATGCCAATGGTCCGGCGTCACCACGAAAACCGCATCGAGGTCCTTGCGCTCAAGCACACGGCGGAAATCCTGATAGCCGTCGGGCGCGGTTCCGGATAATTTCTGAACCACATTGACGGCGTTTTCATAACGGGGCTTAAAACAATCGCACACCGCCGCCAAGCAACACCGCTTATCGACGGCCAACGCCTCAAGATGACGCGTACCCATGCCCCCCGTGCCGATCATGCCGAGACGAATACGCTCATTGGCCCCCGAAATCGCCTCGGCCGCCCGCGCACGCCGCCCGCGCAATAATCCGCCACCCAGCATTACCCCGCCGGCCAGCTTTATTGCCTCGCGGCGGTTAAGCTTTTTTGATCCTTGCATAATTGTCTCCTGTATGCACTCGTCCATTCATGGATGCCCGGCCTTCGATCTGATAATATGATCGCATGATGAGATTCAAACGAATCATAACCATAGTATGTTTTCTTTTGCTTTTCAATCCAGCGGCAACTTTCGCGGCCGACAAGACGGCGGCGTTACCCGACCCGCAATGCCCGCCCTTGGTTCGCGGCATACTGTGGTGGATCAATCCCAAGACCGATCCGCCCAATGTGGATAAAACTATCGAGGCCATGGATGCGGTGGGAATGAATCTGCTCTGGCTCCTGCATACCACGCCACTGGTCAACGATGAGCAGGATTCCACGTTGGATCGAATTTTCACCCAGGCGGACCGGCGCGGCTGGAAGGTCATTATTGAAACGTCCTGCGTTCACCAATGGTACGGCCCGTGGGACATCGAGAAGCTCAAGCAGATCAATCAGGAACAAATCCGCACCGTGACCCGACGATACGCCCATCACCCCTCATTTTTTGGATGGTATATCAACTACGAAATCTACATGGAATGGGACGAAAAGTCGGACAAAATCCGCGACCTGTACAACGCGATAGGCCGCATGACCCGGGAAGCCACCCCCAAGGCCAAGCTGACCATTTCCCCCTTCTTTTTGGCCGACAAGGACAAGATTCGGGCGGATTTCCGCTATGCCACGCCAGAGGAATACGGCCAATGGTGGGAGGAAACCATCCGCCAGGCCGGCATCGATATCGTCATGTTGCAGGATTCCGGAGCAGAGCATTGTGAATGCGTACCCCAGGAAACCCGGGTCGCGTTTTTCACCGCCATGCAGCGGGCCTGCAAGGCCAACAAGGCCGAACTGTGGGGCAACGTGGAAACCGTCGAATACCGGGCCCGCGACTGGCAGGAGTACGCCCGCATTCTGAAACAGCATCGTGAAAACAAAACCGAGCTACCCTGGTCGTTCGATATGGAGCGTAACGCCTGGAAACTCGACCTGGCCTCGCGGTTCAGTACCAATATCGTTTCCTGGGGCTGGGAATTCTGGAATCCGGTCCAACCTCAGGACAAGGTCGGCAACAGCCTGGACAACTACAAGGCCTACAAGGCGTATTATGGTGTCCGTTGAGCCAACCACACTACCCTCCGCCGCAGGGCGTAGGGCAGGGT
>CAZXSA010000010.1:0-40589 GCA_964642815.1 uncultured Planctomycetales bacterium
CCCTTGGCGATTAATTCGACACTGCCGCCGTTGGTGCCGCCGGGATCGGTATTTTTAATCGTTGCCGCGGTCCGCATGGTCGTGGTCTCCGTCGTGGCGTCCGTACCGTTGCCCGCCTGGACCATACCCGTGATTTCGATATTGCCGCCGGCGTTGATCGTGATGGTGCAGCCGTCGTCGCCGTCCTCCGTGGGTTTGGCGATCAACAACCCGGCGATTTTCACGTCACCAGTGGCGTTGATCACCAGGTCCGAGGTGACGGTGACGGTTTTCCCCGTGGGTATGGACAGGTTGCCGACATCATGAGTTCCGCCCATTGAGTCGGAAGCTACACCATCGGAAGAGTCATCCGAGTCCGACGGACAACCCTGACCCAAGAGGAGTGAGACGAACAAAACCACTAATCCAAAAAGTATGACGTTGCGCATGATTTTTCTCCAATAAGATATGTACGTCGAACCGGTTTGACACCAGTATAAAAAGATTGTGGCACCGAACGTAAATATAAGTTTACAAACGCACATTGGGGATGTCAAATAAAACGCCCGGGTACAATTCCTGAAAACGAAGACAAGCCGAACGAATAATGATAACCCGGCATGGGAAGTCATGCGGGAAGAGCTATCAGCCCGCCGTGGGCGAGGATCGGACTGTTAGGCTGTTAGATAGGTGGCCCACGTCTTCAGACATGGGGAAGCAATGATCGACGACGATCGATAACCATTCGCGTGCAAGCCGACGGGGAAACAAAGAGACGCTGAGAGAGTGAAAACTTGCTGTGTCGAGATTCCCATCTCGACACAAACCTCGTCGGGATTCCCATCCCGCAGATGCAAGCGCGAAAGGATTCGCTATCCGTGGCTGCGAGAAGAGATTCTCGCGCCAGCACAGGTATTCTTGCTGTGTCGAGATTCCCATCTCGACACAAACCTCGTCGGGATTCCCATCCCGCAGATGCAAGCGCGAAAGGATTCGCTATCCGTGGCTGCGAGAAGAGATTCTCGCGCCAGCACAGGTATATGGCCCTGCTACCCCCGCCGGCATAGCGACAATCACTCGTCAAGCACTGCCCCTATGCCCCTCTTATGCAGTGGATTGTGGGGGCCGAAATCCTCCGGCCGCAAAGCCCGGGCCGAGAGCCGCACCTCATCCATGTCACCGCAATAAAATCCGCCGTTCGTTACCGAATTGTACCCGATGGATACCTGGCCGCATTGCCCTTCGCCGGGCGCGGCCTGCTCACCGACAAGCGCGCCGTCGCGGTACAGCCGTAGAGTCGCGCTATCGTAGGTTGCCGCGACGTGCTGCCACTGGTCCGGCGAGAGCGGCTCGCGGTCGGTCAAGATGTGCCAGCGGTCGTCTCCTTTGCGCGAGAGTTGCAGCGTGCCGCTCGGTCCTATTCCCAGGATGACCGCCGCATTCGCCGTGGCAAAGATGATCTGACCCTGCGCCGGCGTTTGCGGGAGCTGGGCCGGCTTCACCCAGCACTCCACCGTATACGCATTCGGCGGAACGATCGACCCCTCGAGCAGAACACGATCGTCCATTCCGTCGAACCTCAGGCATTTCCCGCCCCAGGGATCGAGTGCATATTGCGGTTGCCAAGTCTCGTATTGTGTTCGCGCGCCGAGGCGTCCGTCGTGCAACCAGGGCGAACTGTCCAAAACCTTCGCGTCTTTGTCCGCATCAAAAGTCCACAAACCGGCCGTCACGCCCGCCTCGGGCGGGCGCTCCACAAACACGGGAAGGCTGGTTGACACCCGACCATCCACCGTTACCGCGCGGAGGGCATAGGCGCCTCCATCCAAGACTCCTCGACGATTAACCGGAATCCGCCCCTCCCAGCGCACGGGCGGGGTCAACTTTGCCTCAGGCTGCTCCCGGCTCAGAGAAACCACCTGCACGCCGTTATGCAGTAACTCAATATCCGCGAGTTCGACCACGGAATTGACCTGTAACGTTAGGACACCCTTCGTCTCCGCTTGCGCAATTGAACCACCCGCGCGTCCGTCCAGCGACAATTCGCATGTCACTCCGGAAAGCTGTCGGTGTGCCGGAGTATACAACCACGAATAATTGCGATCGGGCCGATAGCCACCCGGGCAGACGATCGTGTATGGACCGCGAATCGTCAGCAAAGGCTTGCCGAAAGAGTCGTTTAACCGGCCCTCGGGAAAGAGCAGTCGGCCGGCGGGCATCTGCGCGACGGTCAACCGGAACTCGGCGGCTTGCATGCCCGCGGTCGTAAGCTTCACCGGCTCGAATTCATGCACGAGCTTTCCCTCGGCGTCGGTCAGACGGAGCGACAGGCTTGCGGGTACATCCCGCGGCCGCGGGATCGCCAGCAACTCAAATTCCGCATCCTCGCCAATCAGCGCCTCCTGCCTCTGACTTAAATACAATCGGGGAGACTCGACAACCTCCGGTTTTCCCTTCCATTGCGCGGCCAGATGGCGATTCAGCTCCGTGAATGTCGTGCTGTAGTTTTCGCTCGGCATGATTTGATGGTTCTCGCCGAAGTCATTCCACGTCGCTTGGTGGATCCAGGCCAGGTCCAACTCGCTTACATGTCGCCAGGTTTCGCGGAAGATGCGCGTCCCATGAGGTGAATGATAAACCGCGATCTCGGGTCGCCAGTATCCGCTGTTTACGGCGCCGACCCATTGATGAGGTAAAGAGGGGTAGGTCGCCTGGTAAAGCCGGGCGGTTTTTCGAATGGAATCCGGATCGTACGCGAAGAATATGTTTCCCGCGGGGAAAAGATCGAGCCAGGGCTTGGCCGCATTCAGATCGGGCGACGGACGCGAAGCCAGCGATCCGCTCACCTCGGCAACCCAGTACCCCTCGCATCCCATTGCCCGCAATTGCTCGAAAATCCTCCGCCACTGCTCGGCCTTCAGCCCGTATGCCCCGAAGGTGAAGATGATCGGCCGGCCCCCGTGCGTGACCACGCAAGGTTCTTTCGCGAATTTCTCGAACCAGCCCCGTACCTTGGCGACGATGGCCTCCTCCGTCACGTCGGGTCTGGCGAATCCGTCGAACATGGGCGAGAGTTGAAGGGGCAGGCGATGCTCATGGATCAATTTCACGAGATGCTCAAACGCCCCGAGCGCGTATTTGTCTTCAATGAAAAGGTCCACCGAGAGGGCATCCAGTCCAGCGTTCACGGCGTTACGCAGGTCCGCCAACCGTACATCCGTATCGGCCCGCGGACGTTGCAGCGGCCGGTCCTTGAAGCCGCGGAAGTCCCTGCTCAGCGGCCAGCAGATCATGTAGCTGGACCATAGAAACTTGTCATCAAGGCTTATTTCTCCGGCCCGGTTTGGAGCAGGAAAAGCCGCGACCAGCGCAAGCACCATGAGTCCGGCCTTGTTCACAATGCCCTCGTGTGTTTAGCCGTGGTTAACAAACCGTCTTATCGCGAGCGGCCGAGGAGGCCGGAACGCAAGAGAAAATAGATCAGCGTCAGAATCGCGGTGATGGTCGCGGCCACGTAGGTCATGGCCGCCGCGTTCAGGACGCGGGCGACTTCGCGGTCCTCCTGCTCGGTGACCAGGCCGTTCATGACCAAAGTGTCGCGGGCCCGCCGACTGGCGTTGAACTCGACGGGCAGGTTAATGACCTGAAACAATACCACGGTGGCAAATAGCAGAATGCCGGCCAGCATAACGGTCTGACCTGCGCTGGATAGCCCCATCGCCAATCCGATCATGATCAGAATCCAACTGAAACTCGAACCGATGTTGGCTACCGGCACGATCGCGTTGCGCAAACCGAGCGGGGCGTAACCCCGCGCATCCTGAATCGCGTGGCCTACTTCATGGGCGGCGACCCCGGCGGCGGCCAGGGAGCGGCCGTTGTATACGTCGGGACTCAGCCGCAGCACCTTGGCTCGCGGATCGTAATGATCGCTCAGGTGGCCGCGGGTCGGCTCGATCGACACATTACGGATTCCGTTGGCGTCCAGAATAGCCTGGGCGATCTGGGCCCCCGTCCAGCCGCGCTGCGCAGGAATCTTGCTGCCCCGGGCAAAAGCGGATTTCACTTTCATCTGAGCATAAAGACCGATCAGCAGACCGGGCAAAGCCACGTAAAGCATGTACATCGGGTCAAAGTACAACATCGAAATCACCTCCCTGCCAGTCTCTCGCCATGCCAAGGCGAAGGTTATTGATTCTCATTTATACGCACAAACCATGTGCAAGATAAATACCAATCGAAAAAAAATCGCTAAGTTCTTGCTTTGTAGAGAATTAAACGATTCGGGGCACGTTCGAGGGACGGCCATTATGGCAGATCAACTGTTACTCCGCAGGTCGGATTCGCCGAGAACCTGGAAATTCTTTTTTCGCAGAGTTTCGGCGGCCGCCTCCAGATTGTCCACGGACAAAGCGATGGTCGGGCCGATATCGGCGGAAATCAAAGGATAGATATACGCTACGTTGATTTCACTGGAGAGCAGGGTAGCAAAGATCGACAGCAGGCCGCGTTTGCCGTGAGGTAGTGAAACGACCACAACCTCGGTAATGCTCACCGCGAAACCTTCGCTTTTCAGAACCTCAATCGCATCGTCCGCATCGTCGAAGAGCAGTCGGACAATCGAACAATCAACCGAGTCGACCACGGACATGCCAAGGATCTTAACATCTTTTGTTTCAACGACTTTCGTGAGCTTGAGAAGTTGCCCCACCCGATTGTCGAGGAATACGGAAAGCTGACGAACCCCCGCGTACCCCTGGCCTTCGAGCGTTTCAAAGGGTTGACGGGATCTGGTCATGGTTTTCCACCTTTCGGATGTCCGCCATTGGGTTCCACGTATATGCCACGGCCGAATCGATTCCTGCCAGTCTGGCAGACAAATCGGTCACGGATTTTATCGACTAATTACGCAACATTCTGTAAACAAATGACTTATAATATCATTTTACCTATCATTAGCGATGGCACCGTGCTTGCATAACCCCATGACATTGCGGCAATTGTGATGTACGCGCACGCTGTCGTCGGCTGGTGCCGCGACTAACAGCCAGGGAGATTTTAAGCATGTCGAAAATCATTGGCATCGATTTGGGAACTACGAACTCGGTGGTCGCGGTGATGGAAGGCGACCAGCCGAAGGTCATCACCAACGCGCAAGGGTCGCGTCTGACGCCCTCGGTGGTGGGTTTTACGGATAAGGGTGAGATTCTGGTCGGTCAGATTGCCCGGCATCAGCAGGTGACGAATCCCCAGAATACCGTTTTTTCGATCAAGCGATTCATGGGGCGGCGGCACAACGAAGTCGAGGCCGAGGAGAAAAACGTTCCTTACCAGGTGGTGGGCGGTCCGGCGGATTTGGTCCGGGTCGAGGTTCGCGGAAAGCAATATACACCGCCGGAAGTATCCGCCATGGTCCTGCGTGACCTGAAGAAGACCGCCGAGGATTATCTCGGCGAACCGGTCAGTCGGGCGGTGATCACGGTTCCGGCGTATTTCAATGATTCGCAACGCCAGGCCACCAAGGACGCGGGCGAAATTGCCGGCCTGAAGGTGGAGCGGATCATCAACGAGCCGACGGCGGCCGCTTTGGCCTACGGCCTGGAGAAGAAGGCGAACGAGAAGATCGCCGTTTTTGATCTGGGCGGCGGTACTTTTGATATTTCCATTCTGGACATCGGCGATAACGTGTTCGAGGTGCTCAGCACCAATGGAGACACGCATCTGGGTGGTGACGATTACGACAAAGTCCTCATTGATCATGTGGCCGATGAATTTCGCAAAAGAGAGGGCATTGATCTGCGCAATGATCCGATGGCCTTGCAACGGCTCAAGGAGGCTTGCGAAAAAGCCAAGTGCGAGCTTTCCACCACCCAAGAAACGACGATCAACCTGCCGTTTATCACGGCCGACCAGAGCGGACCGAAGCACTTGCAGGAGACGATCACCCGGGCGCGTTTCGAGCAATTGACCGTCCAGTTGACCGAGCGTTGCCGCGGGCCGGTGATGAAAGCCCTGGCGGACGCCAAGTTGTCTCCGAGCGAGGTTGACGAAGCGGTGCTGGTGGGCGGTTCGACGCGGATGCCAGCGGTGCAGCGGCTGGTCAAGGAGATTTTCGGCAAGGAGCCGAACAAGAGCATCAACCCGGACGAGGTGGTGGCCGTCGGCGCCGCCATCCAGGGCGCGGTCCTGTCCGGCGAAAAGGACGATATCGTGCTGCTCGACGTGACCCCGTTGTCTCTCGGCGTGGAAACGCTCGGCGGGGTGATGACCAAGCTGATCGAGAGGAACACGACGATTCCGACGAGCAAGAAGGAGACATTCAGCACGGCCGCGGACAACCAGACGGAGGTGACCATCCACGTTTTGCAGGGCGAGCGGGAGATGGCCGCCAACAACCGGTCGCTCGGCCGTTTCAACCTGACCGGCATTCCGCCGGCGCCGCGAGGCATGCCACAGATTGAAGTTACCTTCGACATCGACGCCAATGGCATCCTCAACGTGTCGGCCAAGGACATGGCCAGCGGCAAGGCCCAGTCGATCCGGATCGAGGGCTCCAGCGGCCTGAACAAGCAGGAGATCGACCGCATGCGTCATGAGGCCGAGGAGCACGCCTCCGAGGACAAGGCCCGGCGCGAGCTGGTGGATCTGCGCAACCAGGCCGACAATGCCGTTTACCAAACGGAAAAAACGCTGAAAGAATACGGCGACAAGGTTCCAGCCGAGGAGCGAAGCAAGATCGAGTCGGCCTTGAATCAACTCAAGAATGTGATGAAAGGCGACGACAAGGACGCGATCTCGAAATCGCTGGAGCAGGTAGCCAGCGCCTCGCAGGTGATCGGCAAGATCATGTACGAGGAAGCCGCCAAGCAGGCTGGTGGACAAGCCCCTTCCGGAGCCGGGCCGGCAACCGGTGCCGCCAGTACCGCCGGCGGCAAGGACGCGGATGTCATCGACGCGGAATTCGAGGAAAAAAGCTGAGAATTCGGTCAGCGTAACCGGTAAGCGACCCCATCGGGGCCGTTGTAGACCAACTCAAAGATCGCATCGCTTGCGCGATTCGCGAGAAGTTTGGCCACATGGGCGCCCCAAAAACAACCGGCCATTTCGCGCTCGCCGGTCCAGAGTACCATGTATTCGCTCCCGGTCTCGCGCATTTTTTGGGGAAGCCATTCTTCCTGTTCGTCAGGGATGGGGATTCTGGGATTATGCGAGCAATGGGGGAGATAGAAGGATGAATATCCGCCATAAAAGGCCAGGGAGGGGGACATGTTGCTTGTTATGACGGATCCTTTCGGACAATTCTCGACGACCCAATGAAACATTTGCGTATCGCTTAACTTGTCGCGTGGGGCCAGGGATACTCGTTTCACCGAATCGTGGATCCCGTGAGCCAGCAGCAAGAGCAGGATGCCGATTACGATCCGATCGGTCCAACGACGCGGAAGTCCACGGCGGTCGTCACCGCCCAGCCGGCCGAGCGCGCCGACCCATACAATCAGCATCAGCGGAGCGAAGGGCGCAGAGAAACGCGGCTCGAAGACCGGCTGGTAGAACGCCATGGCATGAACGATCACCACGAAATAGCTGATGATGGCCACCACGAGGACGTCAAGGCGACCTTGCCGATCACCCGTCGTTCGGTTTTCTTGGCCGGATTGTCGGGACAGGACAAAGCCGGCCACGAGTAACAGCAGAACCACCAGGGTCACCGCGACGAAGATGGCCAACGGTAAACCCGCGTTACTCGCCGTCATATCCACGACCCCTTGAAAAGCCGCGAAAATGGACCGATGCGGGTCCGGTTGCTCAAAGCCGCGTTTGTATCCGGTAAGCCGATAGTTTCTGACCAGGAAACCAAAGGCAAACAAAAGCGGAACGGTGCATGATGTCAGGAACGCGCCGAAAGCCAACCGCGCACCGCGGCGTTGGGCTACGATCAGAACCTCCCAGGCCAAAACCGGCAACAGAAAAATGCCGGCGAAACGCAGGCTGATGGCCAGCGCCGCAAATACTCCGCTGGCCGCCAAGAGAAGCCATCGGTAACGTGAAGCCCGTGATTCGCATAGCAGCAAGAGCGAAAGCATCATCGATGCGATAAAAGGCGGCTCCGACCAGAGATGGTGGGTAACGTGCAGGATAGGAAAACAGAGAACCGAGCCTATCCCGGCAAGAAATGCCGGCCATATCCCGGTCAGACGAAGGCTTAACAGGGTAGTCGTGGCCGCGATAAGCGCAATGGAGACTATATTGAGCGCCTGTCCGGGCCAGAGACGGTCGGGATGAACCCCACCCAAGGCGGCGAGAATCACCGGCAGGCCGGGCGGTTGCACGGTAAAGGGAACGGTCCCGGCGGCATCCGGTTTTTCGGGGAGATCGAATACGCAATAGCGCAGGCCTCGACCGGCCAGAATCTGGTCGGCGGTCAACGCATAACGCATCGAATCGTTGGACAGGAAAATGCCGCGTACCACCACCGCGCCCGCCACGGCGGCCAACAGAGCGGCCGTGCCGGTTGCCACGATGGCCCATCGTCGGCTCTGAGCGGAAAAACACGTTCCAGTCGCCATCTCACCCATTCCCGCTCAGGGTTATTCCGAGGATGCTTGTTTTTCGATGAGGGCCTGCCGCAGGAGTGGCAGCAGGATTTCGTGTTGGCCGATCAGTTCGTGGCCACGCCCGGGAGCAACCGGTCGGTTGATCACGTTTTGCGTCGGGCGGTAGTGTCGAATCTGGTCGAGGTTCAAGGTCGTGAGGTTATCCAAATCGGCGCCAAGGTTGCGGGCGACGGATACCGTTTTCAGGAAAACCTCCGGCAGCAGGACGGCCGAGCCGATGTTGCACCAGGTACCGCAATCTCCTCCCGGAGCATCCGCGCCCATCAGGTAAACCAGATCACAAAGCACGCGAAAATCGGCCAGAGAAGCCTGACCGATCATGGCCCCGTCGGCGACGGCGTGCATGTGGACGGTATCGGTACCGAGAGCCACATGAATCGTGGCGGGAATACCGAGATTGGCGGCCGTCGCCAGGATACTGGCGGAGGCATGAGGCATGCGACCGCGACCGATCAACTGGCCGAGGGCCGTCCCATAGGTCAGATCGTTTTCCACGGCCTCGGCGGCGGCTTTAGCGAAGAATTCCGCCGTTTCGCGGACCATGCCGAATCGGCCATCCTTGATGGTGTCGGCCACGTCCTCACTGGTGGCTCCGATCAAGGCAACTTCCAGATCGTGGATGGCCATCGCCCCGTTACAGGCTACCGCCGTGATGATTCCGCGGCGCATCAGGTCAATGATCACCGGTCCACAGCCGACCTTGACCACATGCCCGCCCATGGCGAAAACCACCGGCTTGTCCGCCTGACGCGAAGCCAGGATGGCATCGACCACGTCGCGCAGACGCTTGGCCCCCAGGAAACCGGGGAGCGACTGGAGCCAATCGGAAAAAGACGCCCCGGCTTCCGGCGTACCGGCGAACCGGCCGATCTCGGACATGTGCTCGCGCTCATGGATCGAGTAAAGTTTCAACAATGTCAGGTCGATCACCCGATTGGACACAGGGTCTTTTTTAGATTTCTTGGGGCTCATGTGACTCCTCGTGATTCGCAAGCATTTGATCGATCAGGTTGCCTAACACCCGCCGGCCATCGGCAAGCAATTCCATTTCCACCCGCAGAACCGCGACCGGCACGGGCCAGTCTACGTCCATATCGACGAGCTTGACGGCGTCTTTCTCGGTAGTGACCAACAGATCCATCCGCTGCTCGGCCGCCCATGCGCACACCTTATCGATGTCGGCGGAGGTGTAGGAGTGATGGTCCGGCCACAGCCGAAACGCGCATAGGGGTAGCTTAATCTGTTCCAGGGTTTTAATAAAGGCCTCCGGGCGGGCAATTCCGGCAAATGCGCCGAGGCGTTTTCCGGCCGGGGGGTCGATCGGCGTTCCCCGCAGATCCGTAAAACCGGCCGGCCGATGCACGGCATGGATGACCGGCAAATCCGGCTTGAGCTCATGGATACGTTTTTCCACGGCCGCCAGCTCCTCGGGGCGGCATTGATCGCAGCGGGTGACTACCACGGCTTCCGCCCGTCGCAGGCTATGGACCGGCTCGCGCAGCAATCCACGCGGCAGCAGATGGCCGTAACCGAACGGCAAGGTCGCATCGATCAACACGATGTCGATATCCCGGCCCACGCGCCGATGCTGGAACCCGTCATCCAAAATGATCGCCCGGGCCTGGTACTCCGCGATAGCCAGGCGTCCGGAGGCGGCGCGGTCGGGATGGGCAATCACCACCGCTTGCGGACAGCTTTTGGAGATCATGAGAATCTCGTCGGCGATTCCATCGGGATTCGCCTTGTAGCCGCGACTGAGAACCGCCGGCTTGCGGCCACGCTCCAGCATCTGCCGACAAAGCCACAGGGTCATGGGGGTCTTGCCCGTCCCCCCCACGGTGAGGTTTCCCACGGAAATCACCGGGGCCTCAAGCCAGACCGGCAAGGCCCAAATATTGTAATAGGCATTGCGAATAGCGATGACCCGCCCATAAAGCCAAGCCGGACCATACAACAGCCCGCGCAGGATGGACGCGGCCAGACCGCCTTCCCCGGAGATAAGCTTCCTATACCGCTCGGGCCGATAAATCGTTCCGATATCTGGCAAGTGACGCGGCTCCTTCGTGATTCGTTTAACGATGGACCGATCCCGATGGTGTCGGCCAGACCCACCGGCGAACCGACGGCATTATACTCATTCAGGCCCATGCGGTCAGATCAATCATGAAAACCGGAGAAAGCGGCCGGGTAGGGGATGCTTATCGGAACGGCCAAAGGGTGGGCATGGGGGTTACACCCCATGATGCAGGAAAATACCCCTCATAGATGCATGGATAGAGTTAGATTTATCGATCCAGGGGTCTTCCATGTCCGCATCGGCCTGTCCTGTAAAAAAATTTTCATAAAAACCCGATTTCGCCCCTTGATCTTTTGGCCGGAACGATTTTTGTGTCGTATACTAATAGTGGCAGTTGACTCCCCGCAAAGAATCTCCCAGAAGCAGACCCGGATAACGGGTTGCGGTAGCGGACATATTGTTCTCCTGCAATTGAATAGTGTTGCCTGATTATGCGGCTTACCCGGTAGGTGAACCGATTCCGCGCGCTCCATGCGAACCAGGCGCGGCGGTCCCCGCCGGCGAAACTAATGGTCACGGTTTTTTCTGGCCAGGAGGGCAAGGTCATGGTAGCGACAACAACCCATTCAACAAACGCCGCGGAAAATGGCTGCGCGTCCGTTCAACCGAACGTCCTGGCGCCGACTTCGGCCCAGATGGCTCGATTTTCGATCGAGGAACGGAGCGTGCTGCGCCGACTGCTGGGGGACCCCCTGGAATACGTGGACCACGAGCTATTCCACAAGAACAACCCAGAAAAGCTTGTTTTCGGCAAAAACGCGCGCCTGGATCCGGAGGAGGCCTTCCTGGACGACGACAAGTTGATCGATCCGACGTTGGCCCATTTCGAGGAAGGGCGGACGCTGACCACGACCCAGGAGATTGAGCTTTTCCAAAAGTTCAATTACTCCCGATTACGCATGTTGTCGATCCTGCGGCAGTACCAGGGCAAACGGCTGCCGGACAGCGCTCTGCGGGAAATGCTGGCCTGGTCCCGACGAGCGGACATCCATCGCAGTCTGATCACCCAGGCGAACATGCCCCTGGTCCTGGCCATGGCCAAGCGGACCCGGCTGAACGGGCTGGACACCAATGAGCTCATCAGCGAGGGCAACTTTGCCCTGCTCCGGGCAATTGACAAATTCGATTGTTCCCGCGGCTTCAAATTCAGCACCTACGCCTGCCGGGCCATCCTCAAGAGCTTTTCCCGGGTGGCCATGCGGACCAGCCGCTACCGAGGTCGCTTCCCCACCGAGTTCGACCCCACGCTTGAAAAGAGCGACTTCATCGAACGCAAGCGCGACGGCCTGAAGGCCCAGTGCGTCGACGAAATCCGCGATATCATCGACCACAACCGAGCGGAACTGAACGAGATCGAGCAAACGGTGATCCGAGAACGATTCGCCCTCGACGCCGGTCCCGATCGGGTCAAGGGTAAGACCCTTGAACAGGTGGGCGAATTGATCGGCGTAACCAAGGAGCGGGTGCGTCAGATTCAGAACAAGGCCTTGAGGAAGCTGCGCGACATGCTGGAGGATGGCTTTCTGGCCGCCTCCGGCTGAGGCTGAATAAAACGCCACGGGCCCACGACCGCGCAACAATCGCGGTGCCCGCCAACCTCCAAGGGAAAACACATTCGAGGGTTGCCTCCTCCCTCGAATGTGTTTCCTGTTTTGCCTTTCTGAAACAAACAAAAGCGCCACGCATGATCGAACCGGACAACAGCTCACTGTCTGCAAACTTCTAGTTTGCATTCGACTGGCGATGGTGGCTATAATTTCCAACGTGTTTCCGGACAATAATGTTGGGAAGAACATAAAACTAGACACGATATATTCATCGAGGCAAGTTCTTATCGTGACCGGAATATTATCGGGAAAAGGATTGCGTAAGTGAGTATTCTATCACGGATCACGGCCGCGGAAACGTGGCCCGAAATGGAGGCGGCCGCCCGCCGTCGATTCTGGGAAGGATTCATTCTGGCAACGAGCCTGGAAAATGGCGAAACCGGAGCGATTTATCTGTTTGGTTACGTGATCGAAATTCTCCTGAAAACCGCGTATTATAAAGTGGATGGTGTTTCTCGTGAGCAGGATACACGCCAGACCCGTAACCAAGCCGGTATAATAGCGTCGGTATATGGCGTTCGAGGCAACGATCACGATTTAACCCGTTGGCTCTTTCTCCTCGAGCGCGTTCGATTGGCGAGGGGAAACCCATTTGATTCCGCTTTTTTGGGAAGCGTTCGATATCATGTGGCCACAGTGGCCGTCAACTGGAAAGAGACATTGCGATACAGGGATATTCAGCCCACGGATGAAGAACTGGCCCAAGTATACAATAGTGTTGAATGGGTATTGAGGAACTCTCAGGCTTTATGGAGCTAATTATGCCGGTAAAAAATATCACACCCCAAGTCGAAATCAATCCTGAGATGGTTAAAGAACTCGCGCGGGTGATCCGGGCAAATAAACCCGATGGCCCGCCGGATGAGCCGGTGATTTTATTTGAGAACCTCCGCCATTCCAACAATACTCATGTAACGGTGATCTGGGATCAATGGAAAGCAATTGACCCAGAGGAGCGGGGGCGTATCATTCTCGATGCGATTGCCCAGAGCCGGGGAGAAGACGAAATGCTCCGGGTCAGCATGGCCCTCGGGATAACCAAGGACGAAGCCGCCCGCTTGGGCATCAGTTAGGTGCCCTACGGCACAGAGTATAACAACGGGATAATCGATTATGCAGATTAGCGTCAATGGCGAAATGCTGGAACTCGACGACGGCGCAACGGTGGCCGATCTGGTGCAGCGCTGCCAGATTGAGCCCAAGCATGTGGCCATCGAGGTCAACCGTGCCCTGGTGCCCCGCAAAACCTTCGCGGATACTCCCTTGATCGCCGGCGACCAGGTGGAAATCGTCACTTTCGTGGGAGGAGGCTGATGCCCGAGGATCTGCTCAAGATTGGTCCGTTCACTTTTCGCTCGCGTCTGTTCGTAGGTACGGGTAAATATGCGAACTTCGACCAGATGAACGCCTGCCTGGCCGCCGCGGGCGCCGAGGTGGTGACGGTGGCCGTCCGCCGCGATGTACTTACCCCCCAAGGCGGCCAAAAACAGGGAAATATGCTCGAAGCCCTGGACCTGAGCCGGTATACCATCCTGCCCAACACGGCCGGCTGTTTTAACGCCGACGATGCCGTCCGGGCCGCCCGGCTCAGCCGCGAGTTGCTCGATGGATTGGACAACCCCGGCGCTCAGTGGGTTAAACTCGAGGTACTCGCCGACAAAAAAACGCTGCTGCCCGATCCGGTCGGAAGCCTGGAAGCGACGGAGAAGCTGGTCAAGGAGGGCTTCCTGGTATTAGTCTACACCTCCGACGATCCGATCATGGCTCGGCGGCTCAAGGCGGCCGGGGCCACCAGTGTCATGCCGGCCGGCTCGCCGATCGGCAGCGGCCAGGGCGTGTTGAATGCGAACAACATTCGGATCATCCTCGAGGATCTTAAGGAAAACGATCCGGACTATCCGGTGATCGTGGATGCGGGGGTAGGAACCGCCTCGGATGTGACCATCGCGATGGAACTGGGCAGCGACGGCGTGTTGCTGAACACGGGCATTGCCGGGGCGAAAGATCCTTTACTCATGGCCCAGGCGATGGGACAAGCGATCGAGGCCGGACGGCTGGCCTGGCGGGCCGGGCGCATTCCGCGGAAACTCTACGCCACCGCGTCCAGCCCGATGGAAGGCCTGATTGCCCCGTCCGCGAGCGGGACCAAGTGAGGCTTATCCGTGCAACGTCGCACCCGAAACCGAATCTGCATCTGGCTGATTTTCGCCGGACTGCTCAATTTCGTGGTATACACGGTGGTGTACGCGGAATTGGGCGGCGATGCCAAGAACGGCGGCTATCGATACGACATGGATGAATGCGGCCACCCGCAGAAAACCTACTACATCATGGGGCATTTCATCCACGGTCCCGGCGGCCGAGACCGCACGGTTTCCAAAGGGGTCTGGGTTTACAGCTATCTGCACTCCATCTCCCTCTGGCCGACCCAGGCGATGATCGTCATCTGCCTGATGATCCTGGCCCAGCCTCACATCATCGCCACCATGCAGGAAAGCAACCTGATCCGCGGCCCGACCTTCATCGTGGTGGTCATCACCCTCACCGCCCTGCTCTGCGCGGTCATGATCGCGGTGTTTACCGTCGAGTTCATCCGGGCGTTGAGTGGCTAACCGTCCCTTCATGGATTATCTGGAAGGTAAAAGAAAGAGGCGGCCGGCGCCGGCGTCGAGCGAGATTTGCAGGCCCTCCATGGCCGGACTGTCATCCAGAACGGCGATTTCCCGTCCCGTCTTCGGACAAATCTCCACGACCGCATCGAGTTCGGCGTCGAACCGGACCGTCGGCCAGGCCGTGTAGGCACAATGATAGTTGTTCAACAGGACCGCCCGTCGCCCGTCGGCATGCCTGAAAACGCCGATGAGATACTCGCCGGGGGTAGTAACCTGTAACGGCGCGCCGGCCAGAATTACGGCCGGATCATCGTTTTGATGCACCCGATAAACATTCGTACTGGTCAGCTTCATGAGGACGGGGCCAAGCTGCTTGATCGTACCGTTGATGCGTTGGGCTTCTTCGTAGTGACGCGTACGCCGGCCTTCAGCGGTAATGATCGCTCCACCTTTGGGAAATTCGCGTCCGCCCGGTGTCCAGTAGCAGAAGTAAAGCACCCCCTTGGCCCCGTAGGCGAGCGATGTGTATATCTGCCAGCGAATTTGTGCTTCGGTAGGGTCGAAGTGGTTTCCAAACGGCATGACATTGAAGAAATTCCAGAAGGGAATTTTACGGGCAAGGGATACTTCGCGCAGAACAGCGAGATTGTGGCAATAGGCCTCGCGGGTGTCGGCGTCCGGGCGCATGGCTGGATAGTGATCCATGCTGAGAACATCCACATCGACTTCCTCGGCGAAACGCCGGACATGTTCTTCGTAGCTGTCGGTACCCAGTTGCTTGGCGGTGGCGTAATTGGGGTAGAGGTTAATGTACGCCAGATGCCCCGGCCGCGCTTCGCGAAGTTTGCTTACGATCGCTTTCAAGCCGGGAAAATCCTTGAGGGTCGGCTCATCTTTCACCATGTAACCCCAGCAGGCCCGCCCGGCAGGAAGGTCCGACGGGGCCAGTCCGCTACGGGCGACGATCGCTTTCAAGTCGTATTTCTCGCATAATTCCAATTGCCGACGCACCTGTTCGGCCGTCCGGGCCCCGAATCCGCCGATCACCAGGGTAAAATTCGCCTTGGCCAGTTCCGCGTATCTCTCGTCCATCCGCTCGTCGGCCGGCGGGTCCACCCAAAACCCGATGGCGAACCGATCCTGTACGAATCGCCGCGGATCGTCCGCACCATCAGCCGTTATGGTCGTCAGCAAGTAAACAAAACCAATCAGCACAGTTATTGCCCGGGAGGGATTCATGGCAATCCTTTCATGTTTGAGAGAGGACCAAGTGCTATTCATGGCCACTGGTAGTATATTTTGTAAAGATTACTAATCCAAACGGCAAGTGAAGCTCCTGGCGGCAAGATGACCGTGCTTGCGGAGTGTCCGAGCGAACGATAATTTGAGACACGGTCCGTCAAGGCGCAAGTGCGTCGATGGACCAAGGACTTGCGGGGGCACATTGTTCGGGAGAGATCATGTCTTACCTGACACCCTACATCGGAGATGTCCATAAGCTTTTTCCGGCACAACCTCACTGGGCGGGCCTGTTGCTGATCGCCTGCTCGATGTTGTGCGGCATGATTGTCGGTCTGGAACGCGAGGCCAGAGCCAAGCCCGCGGGCGTGCGAACCGTAACCCTCATCTGCGTGGGCAGCACGATCTTCACCCTGGCCTCCTTGCTCATGGCCCAGGGCTCGCCGGCCGACCGCGCCCGCATCGCCGCCCAGGTGGTAACGGGCATCGGCTTTCTGGGGGCCGGAGCGATCATCCGCGACCGCGGGGCCGTGGTGGGACTGACAACGGGAGCAACAATCTGGACCGCGGCGGCCATCGGCGTATTGATCGGGATCGGCTACGCGGCGGCCGGGCTGGTGCTGACTTTCATCGTGGTGGGGATGTTGATGGCCTTTCGTCTTCTGGAACGAGGCCTGGCCGGTCGGTGCCAATATGCGCACTGTCGGTTGCTTTATGACCCGGAGGGAGGGAAAACGCGCCTGCTGTTGCTGACCATCCTCGACGAATATCGGATACCCCCAAGAGCATACCGCATACACCCTCAGACCCCGCTGGAAATGCTCGAGGTGGACTATTGCCTCACCCATCGGGACCACCGCCTGTTCCTCGCCGACCTGATTAAGGTAACGGCCATCAAGGAAATCCAATATCCCACGGACCGGAATAATGGGCGATTGGCCACGCCCCTCGCCCACGAAAGGTTCTCATCGCAATGACACGCTGAAGCGGCATGCGAAGGGAAAGGGTATATCCGCTTACCTGGGTCTCACGATTCTCGTGGTCCCCGGGTAACACGAAGAGGATTTCGATCGGCTCGCCGGCGAGCGCTTCTCTCACTGATTCTGGTCTCGTCGTCTCAACGAGGTGCGCGCCACACCAATCACCGACGAATCACGAAAGATGAAAAAAAACACTTTCTTGCAAAAAAAGTGTTGACAGATCGAGGAGAGAAGACTAACTTTTAAATAAGAATCCCGTACGCGTCACGCGGGATCAAGTCCTCCAAACAAAGGAGAAGATGCCATGGCTAAGAAGAAAGCTGCCAAGAAAGTCAAAAAAGCGGCGAAAAAGAAAGCCAAACGCAAAAAGAAATAAGTGTTGCAAGTAGGCATTGAAGAAGCGGACATCTCCCTCAGCGGGTTGTCCGCTTTTTCATGCGCGTCAAGAAAAGCCGGTCGACCAAAAACAAAAAATCAACGCCGCGGCATATTTTGACCTCGCTCTCGACCTAAAATATGCTGAGGGCAGACGAAAATCCGTCAAGACATGGAGAGCGAATCAGGTGTCCATCAATCGCGATAATGAACCGAGCGGTACGCTGACGAGGAATAACAAGGAGTGTCAAGCATTCATGCACGGCACGTGATGACCAGGGTTTGAGGTATGGATGATGCGATTATTGTTGGCCAATCCTCGTTGTCATTGCGCCGGTGTCGAGCGGGCGGTGAGGATCGTACAGACGGCCCTCGCTCGCTTCGGGCCGCCGATCCATGTGCGTCGGGAGATCGTGCATAACCGCCACGTGGTCGACGAACTGCGCCGGCAAGGGGTGGTTTTCGTGAACGAGTTGTCCGAGGTTCCCCGGCAAGGCCGGGTGATTTTCAGCGCTCATGGAGTCGCCCCCTTGGTTTACGAGGAGGCCCGGACAAGGGAGTTGCGGGTTATCGACGCCACTTGTCCACTGGTTCACAAGGTCCACGCCGAGGCCAAACGGTTCCTCGCCCAGGGATATTATGTCGTGCTCATCGGGCGAGCAGGACATGAGGAAGTGGTCGGAACACTCGGGCAGGCGCCCGGCCGCATTCATCTTATCGAGGATATTACCCAGGCACGACAGCTCGGTATCGAACCCGACCAACGAATCGCCGTCCTGACCCAGACCACCTTGAGCGTGGACGACGCACGGGACATCATCGATTGCCTGCGGGAACGGTTTGGCCCCATCACCCTGCCGGCGCGGGACGACATCTGTTACGCGACTCAGAACCGCCAGAACGCGGTCAAGGCCCTTTGCGATCATGGGATCGATCTGCTCCTGGTGCTGGGCTCGCGGAATTCGAGCAACGCGAATCGGTTGATCGAAGTGGGACGGGTGCGCGGCGTGCGGGGCCTGCTGATCGACGGCCCCGAGGACCTGCGAAAAGAGTGGTTCATGGAGGCGCGGGCGGTGGGAATCACCGGCGGGGCCAGCACGCCGGAAGCACTGGTTAAGACCGTCATTATCCGTCTGCAAGACTGGGGCGCAGGAGCGGTCGAACTCTGCTCGGTAGCCGACGAGGATACGGTTTTCCCTTTGCCGGATATTGTTTGACGAAGATAATCCTCCAAGATACGAACATTCTCTCTCTTTCTCGCCTCGACAGTCGAGCACATGCGAATCACGACCGTCGTAGCCGGTCCATCAGCCGCTGATTCCCGCCGTGAATGCTTGACGGTGCCGGTAGCCGGGTCTATGCTGACCCGCTGAATCATAATCGTTGACGAATGGACGAATGAAATCGGTCGTGCGCGCTTGATATCCTCGCGCGCGGGGTTTGCCGAAAATGCGTTTGATTCGGTTATTAAAACGATGGCACCGAAGGCAGGAGCAAAACAAGCATGCCCTGCGGAATACCTATGTTTACCGGCTGCTCGGCGAGCGTCTCTTTCATCATCATGTCTGGGTATTCGACAAAAGATCCCTGGCCGGCGGACTCTCGCTGGGGCTGTTTGTCGCGTTTACTCCCTCCCTCGGTTTTCAGATGTTTATCTGCGCGATTGCCGCCATCCCATTGCGGGTCAATCTGCCCATTGCCTTGGCGGCCTGCTGGATTACCAACCCCCTGACAGCGATTCCCATTTACGCGTTCGCTTACGAGATCGGCCGACATTTGTTGGAGCATACCCGCGTCCTGGAATTCGCCTTGGGATTGTTCGGGATCGAGGGTAAAACCAAACATTTCGTGGGAATCGGCATATACCTATGGACCGGCTGTTTATTGATCGCCATCGTTACCGCCATACTGGGCAACGTGGCGGTGCGTCTGTTGTGGAATTGGTGGCATAGCGTGAAAGTCCGCCATGACCAACATTCGACTCCGTGAGAACGATAAAGACCGCTATTCGACGATGGCTACTGGCATCCCTCGGCCGATTCCGATTCGCCCGGCTCGCCGTCATGGCCGCGTCGCGTTCGCGTTACCGTCCCGATAATAGCGTTGGGAGTAGCAGCGCCGTCCGCTCCATCGGTCATTTTCAGTGTCCCGCCAAGGCCACCCTGGCCGCCCGCGCCACCCACTCCGTCGCCACCCGATCCGCCGGAGGCGGCTACGTCGCCTTCTTCCGCGCCCTGCGCGAGGCCCTGACCGCCCTTGCCCGGGTTTACGGCCGCTCCACCATCGCCGCCAGTGGCTTCTCCGTCACCCCCATCGCCGCCAGTGCCCCCGCCGCCTTGATCCTCGCAGGAACGCGAATAACCACCGCCTCCGAACCCGGCAGCCGCCAAGGCCCTTCCTCCCCACCCACCAAAGTGATCCCCAATAAATTCACCATCCCCACCGTTTCCACCAACCGCGACGACACTCCCGCCTTTGCCGCCCTCCGGTCTGGATTGCTCACCCAACGCTCCGCCCGTCGCCGTGATCGTCGCGAGGCCACCGCCACCGCCTACCGCGAAATGGAGCACCACTCCGGAGAGCTGGCAACCGACGATGGTTTTTGAACGCCGCTTGACCGAGCCGCCGTGTCCGGCGTGTCCCTCCCAGTTAAGCCCATCCGGCCCTTCACGCGCGCAAGGTTCCAACAGGATTGAGCCACCCGCCCCGCCCGTCATCCAGCCCTGACCTCCGTTGGCGGCCTTCCTTACGCGATACATGGTGCCCACGATAGTCCCTTCTTCGGCGGTTGCCTGGGCATGCAAAATATGACGCGCGGCGGATGAAGTCGCGAAGACGGAACACGTGACCATATCATCGATAATATTCACCCAGCCCGCGCCGCCACCGGCGCCACCCGTCACCGGCGCTATCGTTGCCGAGGGTTCGAGCACCATCCGATCGGTATCCAGGCCGTCCCACTCGTATTCGCCCGCACCCACGTATAGAAAACCGGAGTCACCGCCTCCGTTGTTGAACTGGCTGGGTGATTGCTCGGAAGTCGTATCGGCATCGCCGCCGTCACCGCCATTGCCGACGTGCAACCCGCCCCGCATGACCAGCTTTTCACCCGCGCACAGGATAACGTCTCCGCCCTTGCCGCCCATCCCACCGCGCGTGCCGGAAACCCCCGCGCTACCGTTGCCCGCCTGAATTACGACACCATATTCGACCATCAATTCCCCCCCGGCATGAATACACACCGTACCTCCGTTATAACCATTATCATCAATACTCGACGATCCCACGCCATCGGCGGCGATCGATTGCCTGATATTTTGGGCTCCGTCACCGGCCTGGATAATGCCGGTTATGCGTACATCTCCACCGGCGTTGATGGTGATACTGTATCCATCCGCCGGAGAAGTGTCGGCCACAAGTTGCCCATCGATGGTCACATCGCCGGTTGCGTCGATCTCCACGTCGGATTTGACCAAGGTGGTCTGCCCTGCCGGTATCTTCAGGTGCGTCACCGTAACCTTGCCCGCGAGGGTTGATGGGGTGTTCGCGTTTGCGTCGTCGTCGCCGCTGTCGTCCGGTTCCACGATCTCGTCGTCATTCGATGGTGGGGAACAAGGCCCGGCCTGGCCCATCAATAACGCACAACACACACCGTACGAAATCCCCAATAGGATGCTTCGCGCGGATCGCATCGCTGATCCTCCAATAGAATCGTGCTGCCCTTCCGGCCGCGCTGCTCGCTTAAAGTGTAATCGACGTGCTGGTCATGCAAGTATGGCCGCCCGACGAGGAATCATTATATCACAAAGTCATCTGTCGTTACCGCAATTTCGAGACTTAGGGGACACCATATAATTGCTCATTCAGGGTCATTCGTATGGTATCCCCAAAATCCAATCCAGTCGCTTGCCATGCATTAAATCAAGCCAATGGGAAGGGCTTGGACCCGCTCGGTCAGAGGGACCGGCTCGCGGCAAAGGCAAAGAATCGCGCCCGGGCCGCACGGCAGTTCCTCGGAGCCGACTGAACGAAATGTCCGGATGTCGCCCTTGTTTGGCGATGCGGTTTTTTTGACCTCCACCGGAATAATCCGGCGATCTTGTACGAAAACAAAATCGATCTCGCGCCCGTCCTTATCGCGGTAGTGGTAAAGTTGGGGATCTCGTCCCTGATGCCACCAGCTTTTCAATAGTTCGCCTAATACGAAGGTTTCCAGGATCGCCCTGGACATGGCTCCCGCTTCAAGGGTTTCCGGCGAGGTCCATTCGGTAAGATAGGCGCACAAACCCGTATCCAGAAAATACAACTTCGGACTTTTTGTCAGACGTTTGGTCACGTTGGAGTGGAACGGCCGCAAAAGCACAATCTGGAAGCTGGCCTGCAGAATGGAAAGCCAACTCTTGGCCGTATTCACGCTGATCTCCGCGTCGCGGGCCAGTTCGGAATAATTGAGCAATTGCCCTGTTCGGGCCGCGCAGGCCTTGATGAAACGCAGAAAATTCGCTTCGTTACCAACCTGGGCAAGATCACGAACGTCCCTTTGAAGGTAAGTCTGCACGTAGGAGCTGTAATACAGGTCTCGATTCGTGACCGGCCCGGCGACCAAGGCAGGAAAACCACCCGTCCAGATCGTTTGGTAAAGCTCTTTCAAGCCCAGGGGTTTTGCCGATGACCATCGTGGACCAATCTGCTCAGGGATGGGGAGAAACGGTGGGTGGTCAAGCCGTAGTTTGAGACACTCGCGATTCGAGAATCCCAGCAGATTGAGAATGGCAACACGTCCCGCCAAAGTTTCGGAAACCCCCTTCATCATTTGGAACTGCTGCGAGCCGGTCAACCAGAATAGCCCCGGCGTACGGTTCATGTCCGCGATCATTTTGATGTGGGGTAGTAATTGGGGGGCATATTGGATCTCATCGATTAAGATCGGCGGTTCAAACCGTTGGAGGAAAAGGGCCGGGTCTTCGATGGCCAGAGCTCGCAAGGTGGGATCGTCCAAGGTCACATACCGACGATCACTTGTGCAGAGATGCCGAAGGAAGGTTGTTTTGCCGGCTTGCCGGGGACCGGTAAGCAGCAGGACGGGAAATTCCCGGGAAGCCTGCCGCCAGCAGGTATCCATCATCCTCGGATAATAATTCGAGATTTCGGCCATTTTGCACCCGAAACGCAAATTAGCCGTTTTTAATTTTGGAGTCAAGGATAGATCATAGGAAACAGCGAAGGACGTGCTAATATATCCTAACAAAAAATTAACAAAACACTGCTCGATGGTTGACGGGTTTATACGTGGATAGTTGCTGAAATAAGGCCGAAACACCGCCGAGTCCCAGTCAAACTACCCACGATGGCTCTCTGCGAAAGAACGAAATTCAGCATAGCTTTATTGCTTGGAGGCTGCTGGCGTTGCACCGACAAAACATGGATAATGCCAAGTTCTACATTGACCGGCCCGCCAGTGGCTTCGAAGGAAAGGACCATAGTTTTGTTGACGGAAAGCCCGACGATTTCGCGAACCCCGCACGGCCAGGCTATCGGCTGGTGGATGCCCGATGGCACACCGCCGGTAACAGGGGAAACAACCGTAGCGGAGGCCCTGCGGCAGGTCGGTCGCCCTCTGGCGGTGGTGGAACTGGACGGACGGACGGCGATCGGATACGGCGGTTCGGTGCGGATCGCGACCCATTCCCCGGGCGAAAGGATGGGCCATCCCTTGATGGCTTACGTACCGGCCGTCCTGCCCGAGCATCTGGGCGATCCCACGTTTCGGAACACGCACGGATTGCGTTATGCCTACGTGGCCGGCGCCATGGCCAACGGGATTACCTCCGAACGCATGGTCGAGGCCATGGGCCGCGCGGGCATGTTGGGATTCTTTGGTAGTGCCGGCTTGGACCCCCAGCGGGTGATGGCCGCCATCGCGCATATTCAGGAGTCCCTCGGCGATCGGCCTTATGGCTTCAACCTGATCCACAGCCCGAGCGATCCGCAACTCGAATCAACCATCGCCGATCTGTATCTTCAGCACGGGGTGCGACTCATCGAGGCATCGGCCTATCTGGACCTGACCTTGCCGCTGGTTCGCTATCGTCTGGCGGGCATCCATGCGACACCCTCCGGAGAAATCGTGGCGCCCAACAGGGTTGTCGCCAAGGTGTCGCGGGTGGAGGTCGCCCGTAAATTCCTCAGCCCGCCACCGGTGGCCATGCTTAGTGCCTTGGTACAGAGCGGATTTATCACAACCCAGCAGGCCCGCTGGGCCGAGCGGATTCCGATAGCGGAAGACCTTACCGCCGAGGCGGACAGCGGCGGGCATACGGACAATCGCCCGGCCCTGGCTCTGTTACCGACGATGCTGGCGTTGCGCGACGAATTCCAACGGACCTACGCATACGCCGCTCCACCGCGAATCGGAGCGGCCGGTGGTGTCGCCACTCCGGCCTCGGTGGCCGCGGCGTTCGCGATGGGCGCGGCTTACGTGCTGACCGGAACGGTCAATCAGGCTTGCCTCGAATCCGGCACCTCGCCGGCGGTTCGCGAAATGCTCGCTCAGGCCGGTCAGGCCGACGTGATCATGGCCCCGGCGGCGGATATGTTCGAGATGGGCGTGAAGGTGCAGGTACTCAAATGGGGCACGATGTTCGCCATCCGGGCTCGGAAGCTGTACGACCTGTACCGTGCCTACGCGAGCCTGGAGCAAATCCCCGTGGATCAGCGAACGATCCTGGAACGCGACTTTTATCGCTGCACGCTCGATCAGGCCTGGGAGCAGACCTCGCGGTATTTCGCGGAACGCGATCCCGGCCAGATCGCCCGGGCCCAGCGCGATCCGAAGCACAAAATGGCGCTGGTGTTTCGAGCCTACCTGGGCCAGTCGTCGCGGTGGGCAATAAACGGCGAGCCCAGCCGCAAGGCGGATTATCAGGTATGGTGCGGGCCGGCGATGGGCGCGTTTAACGAATGGACGGCCGGTTCGTTTCTGGCGGAGGTCAAGCGGCGCGACGTAGTGACCGTAGCCATGAATCTGCTGGTTGGAGCGGCGGCCTTGAGTCGAGCGCACTGGCTGCGAGCGCAGGGTATTCGGTTGCCGGCGGAGACTCAGACTTTTCGGCCACGAGAATTATCTGAACTGGAAGCCCTGTTGAAATAGAATGCGGGAGTGAGTTTTGAGCCGATCCGAAAAGGATTCCGTCACCTTATCGACGCCTATCGCCATCGTGGGCATGGGTTGCCTGTTCCCCAACGCGCCGGGCCTGCATGAGTATTGGCGACTTATCCGCTGGTCGGAGGATGGGGTACGCGAGGTTCCCTCGACGCATTGGCTGCTGGACGATTATTACGACCCGGACCGCGCGGCCGCCGACCGCGTTTACTGCCGACGGGGTGGATTCTTGTCGCCCACGATGTTCGATCCGCTGGAATATGGTATTCCGCCGGCGGTGCTGGAGGCGACGGACACCGCCCAACTGCTCGGCTTGGTCGTGGCCAAAATGGCTCTAGAGGATGCCGGTTACAGAGCAGGACGCGATTTCAATCGCCATCGCGCCGGAGTGATCCTGGGGGTGACCGGCACTCAGGAGCTGGTCATTCCGCTGGGCGCGCGATTGGGGCATCCGATCTGGCGCCGGGCGCTTGAGCGGGCCGGGGTGGATCGGCATGTGGCCGACGAAGTTATCCGCGAAATCGGCGATTCCTACGTTCAGTGGAAGGAAAGCTCGTTCCCCGGCCTGCTGGGTAACGTGGTGGCCGGCCGCATCGCGAACCGGCTCGACCTGCGGGGCACCAATTGCGTGGTGGACGCGGCCTGCGCCAGCTCGTTGAGCGCGCTGCATCTGGCGATGCTGGAGCTGAGCACCGGCCGCGCGGATATGCTTCTGGCCGGCGGCGTGGATACCCTCAACGACATATTCATGTTCATGTGTTTCAGCAAGACGCAAGCCCTTTCGCCGACCGGCGACGCCCGGCCTTTCTCGGACGAGGCCGACGGCACGGTCATCGGCGAGGGCGTGGGTATGCTGGCCCTCAAGCGTCTGGCCGACGCCGAGCGCGACGGCGATCGCATCTACGCGGTGATCCGCGGATTGGGCACCTCCAGTGACGGCCGCTCCGAAAGCATTTACGCGCCTCGCGCCGAGGGCCAGGCCGAAGCCTTGCGTAACGCCTATCGCTACGGCGGCATCGAGCCGCGAACCATCGAGTTGCTCGAGGCCCACGGCACGGGCACCATCGTCGGCGACGTGGTGGAGTTCGAGGCGCTGCGGAATGTTTATCGCGAGGATCGGCCGGAGGGCACCTGGTGCGCGCTGGGCTCGGTCAAATCGCAGATCGGTCACACCAAAGCCGCCGCCGGCGTAGCCAGTCTGATCAAGGCGAGCCTCGCCCTGCATCACAAGGTGCTGCCCGCCACCCTCAAGGTCAAGCAGCCCAACGCAAAACTTCAGATCGACAACAGCCCCTTCTACCTAAGCACGCGGACCCGGCCGTGGATGAGCGACGGCCGCCACCCGCGCCGCGCCGGGGTGAGCGCGTTCGGATTCGGGGGCAGCAATTTCCACGTGGTTCTTGAAGAATACACGGCCGCCAAGCGCGAACCCGCCTGGGACGGCGCGGTCCAGATCTTGCCCTTCGCGGCCGCCACCCGCGAGCAAATGATCGCGAGGCTGGAGCAATGGATCGAGTCATTGGAAAAGGGATGGAGCGAGCAGGAGTGGGCCTACCGTGCCGCACTCAGTCGCGACGAATTTTCAACCGAGCAGGCTTGCCGACTGGTGCTGGTCGTCGAGCGGGATACGGATCGCAAGCAACTGCTCACCTCCGCCCGGGACATGCTGAAGAGCAAGAGCGGCGAGAAACACTGGTCGCAACCGAATATCTTCTTTGGTTCCGGCTCACCGACCGGTGAGATCGCCTTCATGTTTCCCGGACAAGGCAGCCAGTATTTGTACATGGGCCGCGATCTGGTTTGCTTGTTCCCGGAAGCGCACGCGGCCATCGCCGAAGCCGATACTCTCGACAAAAGCGGCGAGCGGCTCAGCAATCTGCTATATCCGCAACCAACTTTTGATGCGCAACGGGCCGAACGACAGAAAGCCCGGCTGACCGGCACGGACGTGGCTCAACCCGCCATCGGGGCGGTCAGTCTGGCGATGCTGCGGGTATTGGAATCCTTCGGCGTGCGTCCGGCGACGGTCGGCGGGCATAGCTTCGGCGAACTGGTCGCCTTACGTGCCGCCGGCCGATATGACGACGCCACTTTGCACCGGTTGGCCCGGGTGCGCGGCCACCTGATGGCCGAGGGCGACGGCGGGCGCGGGGCCATGCTGGCCGTCCATGCACCGCTGAACGAACTCGATAATCTGCTGGCCGATGCCAAGCTGGAAGTCGTACTCGCCAACCGGAACACACCGAACCAGGGCGTACTCTCCGGCGACGCCAAGGCCATCGAACAGGCCGCCGAGCTTTGCGCCCGCCACGGATGGAAAAGCACTCAACTTCGGGTCTCGGGCGCTTTTCATAGCGCCTTCATGGCCGACGCTGGACGGCGTTTCCGCGAGACATTGGAGGAAACATCCATCACCGCCGGCGAACGAGCAGTGTACGCCAATCGTTCGGCCGAGCCGTATCCCGAAAACACGGCGCAGGTGCGCGAGCTTTTGGCCGGCCAGTTGACCGGGCCGGTGCGGTTCGTCGAGCAGATCGAAAATATGTACGCCGCCGGCGCCCGCGTTTTTGTTGAAGTCGGACCGGGCAGGGTTTTGACCGGTCTGGTCAAGGCGATCCTTGGTGATCGGCCGCACCTGGTCATCACTCTCGACGCATCGGCGGGTCGGAGTTCCGGCATCGTTGATCTGGCCAAGGCCCTGGCCCAACTGGCGGCCGACGGCCGTGCGGTGCAATTGAATCGTTGGGAACGGTCGGTCAAGCCGCCGGTCAAGGCAAAAATGGCGATCCCGCTTCTGGGAACAAATTACCGGGCGGACAAACCGAAGACCACACCCAGCAAGCCCGCGGAAAGTGAACCGAAGCGTGAACGAACCACCCCGTCGAGCAGCGCGCGGGGGTCAAATGGGAACCCAATAATGAACGAGCAACCGAAGAATGATCGGCCCGCCCAGGGCGAAACTCATCCATCAACCAACGGCGATCCGCTGGTCGGCATCTATCAGGTCGTGCAGGAAGGCCTGCGGGCCATGCAGGCCCTACAACAGCAGACGGCCGCCGCCCATCAACGTTTCCTGGAAACCCAGGAAACAGCCCACAAGACCTTCCAGATGGTGATGGAGCAACAGCATCGGTTGATGGAGCATGTTTTAGGTCTGCCATCCACAACGCCGCCGATTCGAGCACCGATGCCATACACACCGCAACCGATCACGCCGATCGAAGCGCCGGCGAATCTGTTCAAAGACTTGAATACGCCCGCGCCGGCTCCGGTAGCGCCCGCGCAGCCGCGAATAATCAGCCCACCGGTCGAAGTCATGGCCCAGCCGTCGCGAAGTCCGAGCGAACCCCCCGCCCAGCCCGCAACTTCCGCGATGGAAGGTGGGATGCTGGAGCAGACCCTGCTGTCGGTCGTGGCGGAGTTGACCGGCTACCCGGCGGAAATGTTGAACGCGGATATGGATCTCGAGGCCGATCTGGGTATCGACTCGATCAAGCGGGTGGAAATACTGGCGGCCGTGCAGTCGCGATTACCGACGGTCAAGGCGGTGGATTCCGCCTACATGGGCAGCCTGCGCACCCTGCGGAACATCATCCAGTATATGGATGGTACGCCGGGCGACACGCCGACGCAGGTTACTGCACCCGCCTCCGCTCAACCGGCGGTTCCTGAAGAACCGAAACCGGCGCAAAAGATCGAACGTCGCGTATTGCGGATCGTCGAGTTGCCCGCCACGACGGAGGGTAAATGGTTCATCCCCGCCGACCACGAAATATGGATTACCGACGATGGCACCGATTTGGCGGCCGAATTGGTCAATTCCCTGAAAGACCGCGGAGTGAAAGCCCGCGTGATTCGGCCGGATGAGCACATCAACGGCAAAGTCAAACCGCCGGTAGGTGGATTGATCCATCTGGGCCGACCTATATCGGATGCGGACGCCGTCTGGTCACCGGAGGCGGAAGCCCGCCTGAAACAGGCTTTCATGCTGACAAAAAAACTCGGCCCGCGCTTACGCGCCGCCGGCGGCAAGGGCGGCGTGTTGCTGGCCACCGTCTCGCGAATGGACGGACGTTTCGGTTTCGGCGGCGCGGCGTTTGACGCCGTGCAGGGCGGCCTGGCCGGCCTGTTGAAAACCGCAGCCCACGAATGGCCCGAGGTTCGCTGCAAGGCGTTGGATGTCGACGCCAACTGGCAGGATACGCGTGCGGTGGCCGAGGCTATCGTCCGCGAACTGACCGCCGACGGGCCTATCGAAGTCGGCCTTGGTGAAACCGGCCGATACGGTCTGGAATTATTCGACGAGCCCGCGCCGACGGGCGAATTGCAGGTGCAAGCCGGCGACGTGGTGATCGTAACCGGCGGGGCGCGAGGCGTGACCGCCGACGCGGCGGCTATGTTGGCGGAAACCTCCAAGGCCACATTGATTCTGCTCGGCCGATCGCCGTTCCCGACCGACGAGCCGGCCTGGCTGGCCGGCGTGACCGACGAGGCGGCCGTCAAACGCGCCTTATTGGAAAATGTATTTGCCGGCGGCAAGCCCGCGCCGGCCGCCTTGGAGGCTGAATATCGCAAGCATCAGGCCAATCGTCAGATCCGGGAAACCCTGGCCCGGATCACCGCCGCCGGCGGCCAGGCCGTCTATCGCAGCGTGGACGTGCGCGATGCCGAAGCCCTCGCCGCGACCCTCGATGAAGTTCGCCGCGGCATCGGTCCGATCCGCGGATTGATTCACGGAGCGGGTGTGCTCGAGGATCATCTTATCGAGGACAAGACCATCGAGCAGTTCGAGAAAGTTTTCGATACCAAGGTCCAGGGCCTGCGCGGCCTGCTGACCGCCCTGGCCAACGACGAGCTGGAGTTCATGATTCTCTTTTCATCGGTAAGCGGGCGGTTCGGCCGGGTCGGCCAGATTGACTACGCGATGGCCAACGAAGCCCTCAATAAAATCGCCCAGCGCCAACGAACCCTGCGTCCCGGTTGCCGCGTGGTCGCCATCAACTGGGGACCGTGGGACGGCGGCATGGTCACGCCCGCCCTGAAACGCGAGTTTGAGCGATTGGGCATCGGCCTGATCCCCCTCGAAACCGGCGCGAAATGCCTCCTGGATGAACTCCGCGTCGGCGAACACGCGTCGGCTGAAGTCATCATCGGCGGCTCGTTCCCGCAAGCGATGCCCGCGCCACGTTCCTCTCCGCAATCCACGGCAACGGCACAGCCGTCCTCCGGGAACGGGCAACTGACGACCGTACTGGAACGCACCCTGGACCTCGACAGCCATCCGTTCCTTGCCTCGCATGTCATCGGTGGTCATCCGGTTTTACCGGTGGCCATGATGATCGAATGGTTCGCCCATGGAGCGATGCACGGACACCCCGGCTTGCAGTTCCACGGTCTGGATGATCTACGGGTGTTCCGCGGCGTCATTCTGAATAACGGACCGCGCCAACTGCGCATCGCCGCCTCCCCGGGCCGGCGGGAGAACGACTTGTACGCCGTGGATATCGAATTGCACAGCTGCGGCGATGACGGACCGGAAGTGCTCAACGCCCGCGCCCGGGTCTGGCTGGGCGATCGGTTGGCCGAGCCGCCGGTATATTCTTTCGACGCGAAGTCCTATACCCAAACGTATCCGCGATCCGTCGAAGCCATCTACGATGACGTATTGTTCCACGGCCCGCATTTTCACGCCGTCGAGAAGATACTTGGTCACTCGACGGCGGGCATCGCCGCCGAAATGAAACCGGCCGCCTCGCCCGGCGAATGGATGAGCTCGCCGCCGCGCACTTCCTGGATCGCCGATCCGCGCATTCTGGATGGCGCATTGCAGCTCGGCGTCTTATGGGGATTCGAGCATCTTGGTTGCGTTTCCCTGCCCAGCTTCGGCGGGCAGTATCGCCAATACTGCCGATCCTTCCCGAACCAGAACGTGCGTCTGGTCATGGAGGTACGCGATTTAAGCGAGCACCGCATCAGCGCGGACATCGCCATCGTGGACGCCGGCGACCGGTTGATCGCCCGCTTGGAAAATTATCAATGGACCGCGGATTCCTCCCTGGGTGTCGCGTTCGGACATGACGCCGTGGTCAATACCTGATCCTTGGTACCCTGATGCGCGATTCTTGCCCCATAGCGATTGTCGGCCTGGGTGGGCTGTTCCCCGGCGCGCCCGATCTGGCCGCTTTTGCCCGTAACAACCGCGAGAAAATCGATGCCACTCGCGAGGTACCGCCCGGCCGCTGGATCCTCGATCCGGCCGAGGTTTATCAGAGTACGTTCACACCCGACAAGCTTTATTCGCTGCGCGGATGTTTCGTCGAGGATTTTGTTTTTAATCCGACGGGTCTGAACCTTGATCCGGCTGTGTTCCAGGGGCTTGATCCACTGTATCACATGGCCTTGCACGTCGGGCGACAGGCTTTCAACGACGCCGTAACCGCCAATCTCGACCGCGGGCGGGTCGGAGTGATTCTGGCGGCCATCGCCTTGCCCACGGACGCATCATCCACTATCACCCGGCGGATCCTGGGCCGGGCGTTCGAGGAAAAGATACTCGGCCGCGCGGACGATTCGCCGTTATTCGACGCAAACTGCTCGCCACTGAACAGTCAGGTCACCTCGCTGCCGGCGGCCCTGCTGGCCGATGCTTTAGGACTCGGCGGCGGTAGTTACACGCTGGATGCGGCCTGCGCATCGAGCCTCTACGCGATCAAACTGGCTTGCGAGGAATTACACGCGGGGCGGGCCGACGCGGTGCTGACCGGCGGTGTATCCCGGCCGGAATGTCTCTACACGCAAATGGGTTTCAGCCAGTTGCGGGCCTTGTCGCCGTCGGGTTGTTGTCGGCCTTTCGAGGCGCGGGGCGACGGTTTGGTGGTCGGCGAGGGCGCCGGCATGATGCTGCTCAAGCGGCTGGACGACGCCCGGCGCGACGGCGATCGCATCCACGCGGTGATTCGCGGGATCGGTTGGTCCAATGATACGGCCGGCAGCCTGCTGGCCGCCGATTCCGAAGGCCAGTTGCGAGCCATGCGCCAGGCCTACGCCGAAGCCGGTTGGCAACCGCCCGATGTCGATTACATCGAAGGCCACGGCACGGGCACGCCGGTCGGCGACGCGGCGGAGCTGGAGAGCCTGCATTTATTATGGAAAGACACACCCTGGCGGCCGGGGCAATGCGCCCTCGGGTCGGTCAAGTCGATGGTCGGCCATCTGCTGACGGCGGCGGGAGCGGCCGGGCTGATCCGCACCGTCTTGGCGATGAATGAAGGATATCTGCCTCCGACGGCCAATTTCGAGAAACCGTCCGATACCCTCGCCCGACGCGAAAACCCTTTCCGCGTCCTGACCTCGTCCGAGCCGTGGAACCGTCGCGACGATACCACACCGCGCCGAGCGGCGATCAGCGCTTTCGGTTTCGGGGGCATCAATGCTCATGTACTGGTGGAGGAATGGGATCCGGTCTTCAAGCAATCGTCCGCGCGTATGGAACCGCCCGTGCGAATCGAGGAATGCGGACAGGCGAATGTTCCGGTCGCCATCGTGGGCATGGAGACACGCTTCGGGCGAATCGAATCCTTGCGCGAATTTCAGGAAACGACCCTGGCCGGCGGTTCGCTCGTGGGAAATCGGCCCGAGCATCGCTGGCGAGGTAGCGACGAGCCGTCCCGGCGCTGGTTGAGCGGCGACCCGCCCGGAGCTTATATCGACAGCGTTTCCATTCCTATCGGCCGTTACCGCTTGCCACCCAACGAAATCCCCGAAGCCCTGCCTCAACAATTGCTGATGCTCCAGGTCGTGGACCAAGCCCTGGCCGACGCGGGTTTGACCGAACGGCAGCGCCGCGAACGGGCCGGCGTGATCGTGGGCATGGCTTTAGATCTTAATACCTCCAATTTTCATTTCCGGTGGGTGCTCGAACGGCTGGCCCGGACGTGGGCTGCCCGGCTTGGTTTGGAGTTGAGCGAGGAGGAATTTCAGGCCTGGGTCGATCATCTCCGCGATCAGGCCGGCGAACCGCTCAACGCCGGACGGGTGCAGGGTTCGCTCGGCGGGTTGATCGCCAGTCGGATCGCCCGCGAGTTCGGTTTCGGCGGACCGAGCTTTACGGTCTCGGCCGCCGAGGCTTCCGGGCTGCGGGCCTTGGAGATCGGCACGCGGGCCTTGCAGCGGGGCGAGTTGGACCTTGTCGTGGTCGGAGCGGTGGATTTGTGCGGCGACATTCGCTCCATGTGTTGCACGCAGGCCTTGCGCGCTTTTTCGCCAGCCGGCCAGGCCCGTCCGTTTGACCTGCGGGCAGATGGTAATATCATCGGCGAAGGCGCGGTGGCCCTCGTTTTGAAACGGTTGCCCGACGCCGAGCGCGATGTCGATCGCATATACGCCGTCGTCCGTGGTCTCGGGTTCGCCGGCGGATCGAGGCAGGGCTACCCAAGTGAACAGGTTTACCGCACGGCCCTCGAGCGTGCCTATGTCGACGCAAGGATCGATCCGCGAACCGTTCGCTACCTCGAGGCCCACGGCAGCGGTGAGCCGGCGGAGGACCGTCTGGAAAGTCGCGCATTACTCGATCATTTCACGGCGGCGGGGACAAAACTATGTGCGTTAGGTTCGGTCAAGGCCAATATCGGGCATACCGGCTCGGCCGCCGGTTTGGCCTCGGTCGCCAAGGCCGCGTTGTGTCTCTATCAGGAAATGATCCCGCCGTTACCTAATTTCATGGCCGGTCCGAGCGATCTGGACTGGGGTGAAACGTTTCATTTGCCGCGATTCCCGCAAAGCTGGCTGCGCGATCGGGTCGATGGTCCGCGCCGCGCGGGGGTCAGCGCGGTGACTATTGACGGGCTCTGCGGACACGTTGTCCTCGAAGCCGTGGAGCGGGCGGCCGACACTTTCGCTGTTGAACGCCACCAGCCGTTGGGCGCGCGCCGGCCGGCCATTTTCGCGGTCGAAGGCGACGACGTAGCCGCCTTGCTGGCCGGGTTGGATGCGTTGCAGGCGTTTCCTCATCAGCACGACGGTCCAATCGAATTCCTCGCCCGCGCGTGGTATCGCCAGTATCGTGGCAAGCGTAAACACCGCCGCGCAATAGCGCTCTTGGCCGGCGACGCCGAACAGCTTCGTTCCGCGACGGCCGCCGCCCGTTACGCTTTACGTAACGATCCCGACACGGCCATCGAAGGCCGCGACGGCATCTACTATTCGCCCGACCCGCTGGCCGATCAAGGCGAACTGGCCTTCGTGTTTCCTGGCTCGGGCAACCATTACCTCGGCATGGGCCGGGGCGTCAGCGCGCATTGGCCGGAAGTCCTTCGTGACCTCGACCATGAATCGCAACGCCTCGCCAGTCAGATGATGCCGCGCTGGTATATGCCCTGGCGGTCGGCGTGGAAAGCGGGTTGGGAAGCCGAGGCCGCCGCCGCGATCAACGCCGAATACCTGCGGATGATCATGGGCCAGGTCGCTCACGGCGTGATGATGAGCGATTTATTACGGATGTTGGGCGCGCGGCCGACGGCGGTCATCGGTTACAGCCTCGGCGAGACGACCAGCCTGTTCGCCCTGCGCGCCTGGCGCGACCGGGATGAAATGCTGCGGCGGATGAGCGAATCGCCGTTGTTTCAAACCGATCTGGCCGGGGCCTGCCTGGCCGCCCGCAAGGCCTGGGGCCTGTCCACGGATGAATCAGTGGATTGGCGAGTGGCGGTGGTGAATCGCCCGGCCCGCGAGGTCCGCCGCGCCGTGGCCCGCGTCAAGCACGCTTATTTGCTGATTACCAACGCGCCGGACGAATGCGTCGTCGGTGGGCATTGGCAGGCCGTCGAAAAGGTCGTCCGCAAACTCAAGTGCGACGCCTTTAACCTCAACGGAGCGGCGACGGTACATTGCGACGTGTTCCGCGAGGCCGAGGGGGCTTACCGCCACCTGCACCTGCTTGAAACCACGCCTCCGCCGGGCGTGCGTTTCTACAGTTGCGCGTGGGCCCGCGCCTATGACCTGGACAGCGACAGCGCGGCCGCCTCGATCGTGGCCCAGGCCCTCCGCGGTTTCGATTTCCCCGCCACCATCGAACAGGCTTACGCGGACGGCGTGCGACTTTTTATCGAGCCGGGCCCGCAGGCCTCGTGCAGCCGCATGATCGATAAGATCCTCGGCAGGCGGCCGCACCTGGCCCGCTCCGCGAGCCTGTCCGGACAGGATGAAGTAATCACGGTCCTCAAACTGCTCGCCGCATTGGTTGCCGAGCGAGTGGTGACGGACCTTGCGCCTCTTTACGGCGTGGAAACCCGCGTCGTTGCTCATCGCCTGCCGGACACCGAGAATACGCCAAGATCCAGCATACTTGTTTCCACCGGTAGGGCTGCGTTGGATCCGTGCATTCCGCGAACAGCCCGCGTGGCTCAGCCGCCGGCGGCGGCCACGCCGGTGCCCGCCCCCACCGTCGTCGCTTCTCCCCGATTCATTCCACGACCAGCAATGCAAATAGACACCGGCAATGTCGAAGCGGCATGCACCACTGATACGCTGGCCGTCGATGTCGTGCGGACCGGCCGGGCGGACGCCCAGGCACACGAAACTTTTCTGCGATTCAGCCAAACCGCGACCGAAGGCACCGGCTTTGCCCTGGCCCTCCAGGCTCGGTTGCTTGAAGTCATGGGCGGCCGCCTGGATCAACTTCCCCAACGTGAAAACCATGAGGCCGCGGTGTCGCTATTAAAACCCACGTCACCACCGCCGGCATACTCTCGCGAATTGTGCATGGAATTCGCGGTCGGCTCGCTGGCGAAAGTTCTCGGCCCCGAGTTCGCCATCGTCGACAGCTATCCCGTTCGCGTTCGGCTGCCCAACGAACCGCTGATGCTGGTGGACCGCATCGTCAGTGTCACCGGCGAAAAAGGCTCGCTCACCTCCGGCCAAGTCGTCACCGAGCACGACGTGCTGCCCGGCGCATGGTATCTCGACAACAACCGCTGCCCCACGTCGATCACCATCGAGGCCGGCCAGGCCGATCTGTTCCTCTGCTCGTATCTCGGCATCGATCTGGCCGTCAAGGGCCAGCGGGCGTATCGCCTGCTCGACGCGACGGTAAGCTTCCATCAGGGCCTGCCCCGCCCCGGCCAGACTATCCGCTACGACATTGCCATCGATCGGTTCATCCGCCAGGGTGACGTGTACTTGTTCTTTTTCCGATTCGAAGGCTCCATCGACGGCCGACCGGTTCTGACCATGCGTGACGGATGCGCGGGGTTTTTCACGGCCGATGAAATTCGCGATTCGGGCGGGATCGTGCTGACCGCCGAGGAACGCAAACCCGCCGTCGGCCGCCGGCCCGACGACTGGTCCGAACTGGTGCCCATGACCGTCGAGGCTTACGACGAAAAGCAGATCGACGCCTTGCGAAACGGCGATCTAGCCGGCTGCTTCGGCGCGGCCTTTTCCGGATTGAATCTGCACAACCCGCCGCGCCTGCCCGGCGGGCGAATGCGGCTGGTACACCGCGTCGCCCGGGTCGATCCGCAAGGCGGACGTTATGGCATGGGTCTGATTCGTGCCGAAGCCGATATCCACCCCGACGACTGGTTCCTCACCTGCCATTTCGTTGACGACATGGTCATGCCCGGAACGCTCATGTATGAATGTTGCCTGCATACCCTGCGGATTTATCTGCTGCGCATGGGCTGGGTCGGCGAGCACGATCAAATCGCTTACGAGCCGCTGCCCGGTGTCTGGTCGGAGCTGCGCTGCCGTGGGCCGGTCACGCCGCAAACCCGCAAGGTCACTTACGAGGTACAGATCAAGGAATTCGGCTACAACCCGGAACCGTACGTCATCGCTGACGCCTTCATGTACTCCGACGACAAGATGACCGTGTATTTCAAGGATATGGCCTTGCGAATCGCCGGCCTGAGCCGGGAACAGATTGAAAAAATCTGGCGCGACCGGCGGTCACCGATAACGCCCATCGGCGAAAGCCTTCCAACCCTGGGTCGAAAACCGGCCGTCTTCGATACCGATCGCATTCTGGCCTTTGCCGTCGGCAATCCTTCCGAGGCTTTCGGCGAACCCTATGCGGTTTTCGACCGAGACCGGCGCATGGCCCGGCTGCCCGGCCCGCCGTACAGCTTCATCACCCGCATTACCGAAACAAATACCCAACCCTGGAAGCTTGCAAGCGGCGGCTGGGTCGAGGCCCAGTACGATGTGCCGTCGGACGCCTGGTATTTCCGGGCCAACCGGCAGCGCTCGATGCCCTTTAGTATTCTGTTGGAGGTCGGCCTGCAAACCTGCGGCTTCCAGGCCGCCTTCATGGGCTCCGCCTTGCACAGCGAACAAGATTTGTTCTTCCGCAATCTTGGCGGCACCGGCACGCAATACGCGGAGGTCTTTCCCGACGCGGGCACGCTGACCACCCGTGCCCGGGCGACCGGCGTATCGAAGGCCGGCGGCATGATCATCGAGGAGTTCGATCTGCAAATCTGGAGCGGGTCGCGAATCGTCTATGCCGGCCATACCAATTTCGGCTTTTTCACCGAATCCGCGCTGGCCCAACAGGTCGGCATCCGCAACGCCGCGGAGCGAGCTTATATACCGCCGGTTTCCGAACGCCAACGCGGCCGCCGGATCGTTCTCGAACAGCTCCCGCCGCTGACTCCCGAGGACGGCCCTTTACCTTCCGCGCCGGTCGCCGCCCTGCCCGCTCGCGCCCTGCTGATGATCGATGAAGTCGATCTGTTCATTCCCGACGGCGGGCCGCATGGGCTGGGTTACATCCACGGCATCAAGAAAGTCGATCCCGACGAATGGTTTTTCAAGGCGCATTTCTATCAGGATCCCGTCTGCCCCGGTTCGCTCGGCCTGGAATCGTTCCTCCAATTGCTCAAAATCGTCGCCCTCGAAAAATGTGGCCATACGCTGAACGCTACTTGCCGCTTCACGCCAATCCTGCTTGGTTCCGCTCACCGTTGGCAGTATCGAGGCCAGATCCTCCCTACCGGCCAGCTCGTGGAAGTCGAGGCCGTCGTCACCGAAATCCGCGAACATCCCGCCCCCCTCGTCAAAGCCGATGGTTTCCTCAAGATCGACGGCACCATAATCTACGAAATGCTCGATTTCGGGGTTACAATGGTTCCCACGGATTAGCAACTGATGTACGAGAGCCGGTTACGGGGCTGCGAACTATTGAAATCCGGTTACAATATCACCCTTGCTATCCGTTTGATGGGTAAGCCAAGGCAAACATACGAAATGGAGAAGGATTGATGTCCAGAGCAAACATGTCCCGGCGCGGTTTCCTGAAAAAGGCGGCGACCACGGTGGCGGGTACCGCGGCCGCGCCGTATTTTGTTTCATCCTCGGCTTTGGGCCAGGCGGGAACGGTGGCCCCGAGCAATCGGATCACCCTCGGACTCATCGGTTGCGGCCTGCACGGCGCGGGCTGGAACCTGGACCAAATCTTTCGTAACGCCGATTCCCAGGTGCTCGCGGTCTGCGACGTTGACGAGGAACGCGTTCAGGCGGCCAAGGCACGCGTCGAAGAACACTACACCCAGGCCTTGGGCAAGGATACCTACCGGGGCTGCGCCGCCGTCGGCGATTTCCGCGAGCTGATCAACCGCAAGGACATCGACGCCGTGGCCGTCTGCACGCCGGACCACTGGCACGTCATCCCCGCTATCATGGCCGCGAGGGCCGGCAAGGATGTCATCTGCGAGAAGCCGCTTACCTTGACCGTGGACGAAGGCAAGATTCTCTGCGCGGTCATCAAGCAGACCGGCCGCATCTTCCAGACCGCCTCCGAGAACCGCTCGATCGACACCTACATCCGCATGTGCGAACTGGTCCGCAACGGACGAATCGGCAAGCTAAAACATATCGTCGTCTCCCTGCCGTCCGGCAATGAAACGCGCGGCGACAACTTCGAGGACCGTCGTATCCAGGCTCCGCCCAAGGGCTTTAACTACGAGATGTGGCTGGGCCAGGCCCCTCTGGCCCCCTACTGCCCGGCCCGTTGCCACGGAAGCTTCCGCTGGAACCTCGATTATAGCGGCGGCCGACTGACCGACTGGGGCGCGCACATGATCGATTTGGCCCAGTGGGGTAACGATACCGAACGCACCGGCCCGGTCGAGGTCGAAGGCCGAGGCAAATTCCCGCCGCGCGAGGAACTGTTCAATACCGCCGAGGAATTCGATCTGCACTACCGCTATGCTAACGGTGTCACCATGAATGTCGTTAGCCGCGAACCCGGCATCCGTTTCGAGGGCACCGACGGCTGGATCGGTTTCACCGATTGGCGCGGACCTCTGACGGCGAGCAAACCGGATATCCTTGACGCGAAGATTGGCGATAACGAGGTACGCTTGTATCGGCCGAGTCAGATCATCGCCCGCACCGACAACGGCAAGGGCGGCGAGCATCGTAACTTCATCGACTGCGTCAAGTCGCGTAAATCCTGTTACGCCCCGGCGGAGGTCGGACATCGCACGATCTCCATCGCCCATATCGGCAACATCGCCATGCTGCTCGGCCGCAAGCTCAAGTGGGATCCCCAGGCCGAGCGTTTTGTCGGCGACGATCAAGCCAACCAAATGCTCGGCCGCCCCCAGCGCGAGCCCTGGACCATCCCGAACATCGATTCGTGGTTAAAAGGCAGGGCATGACTCTCGACCGGATCATCCCGGCCGTAACGAGGGTGCCGGCGTGGTAGTCATGTTGGTCGGGCTATGTATGTGTTTAGCGACATACAAATCCCGAGGGTGTGACCCATCTGAACCCCTAGTAGTTTACCTCGCCTGCCTCGCTCGCCACGGCCAGGCTTCACCAGGCTCCGCCTTGGCGAGCGGAGCCCTACGGAGCCGGGCCTGGGTGGGCCGTGTTGTGGAAGCGAATGGGCTGGAGGTGGGTGGTTTTCCGATGCCGGATGCATTATACCCGGTCGGCCCGTCACTTCCGTTCCGGGTTCGGATTGCCTGGTCGCTAAAAACATACCGGGCTATTTACCCGACACGCGATGATGCGGGTGCCCCGCCCATCCGCGGCGGCGGATGGACGGGGTCGCGATGATCGGCGAAACAAACGCCGGGGGATCCGCCTTCTCTGAAAGTCATGTAGGTCGGGCTATTTGCCCGACACGACAAGCGACGATACCAAGGTTACCTTGTTGACAGGATTCACAAAGACTGCGGCGGCCGCGGCGCCGCTTGATTCAGCACACGCTCGACCCACCCGCACGATGGGCCGCGTACAACCCTCGACATGACGCCCAAGCTATCCAACGCCGGCCCGAGTCAAGAGAAATTAATGGCCTCCCTCTATCACGCATCGCTGCGTCCTCATTTATGCCCTGATTGGTTACGTCGATGGGCTTTGTATGTCGCGGCACGCATACTGCCCCGAGGAAGCTCCGTATCATAGGTACGCATACTGCCCGAGGGACGGCAATACGCGGGTTTCTTCACCGAAGGGGCTACGGAACGCCGATTTTTGCCCCAAAGGGGCTCCGTATCATAGCCCAGGGTTGCGGCTCGGCCGCTACCCTGGGTAATGGAGGCATAAACCACCACATCAACCCCAACGGGGTTGCGTACAGGCACCCTGTGGGCGATAAACATTGTTCCCCGCGCCGCCGCCCGATCAGGAACGTGATAGCCCCACCCGCCCGATGCAATGCGTGTAACTCTCGGCATGACACCCATGCTATCCAACGCCGACCCGAGTCAAGACAAACTAACTGCGTCCCCGTATCACACTCTGCGTCCCCGTATCACACTCCAAAGCCGCCCGCCGTCAGCGCGTCCATCCCCATCGCCTCAGCTTCATTGACGCCCTGCGCTGGTTGCAACCGGCCAAGCCCGTCGCCAGTTTGCCGGACCTGATCGTAAACCCGGAGGTGTCCGTTGAGCCAACCACACTACCCTCCGCCGCAGGGCGTAGGGCAGGGTGA
>CAZXSA010000011.1:0-40196 GCA_964642815.1 uncultured Planctomycetales bacterium
GGAAGCAATGTCGGGCGGGATCATTTGGTTTTCGGTTTGGGCGGCCTCAAACCCCGGGACTCGGCTTCCTGCGGGGACGAGAACCAGCGGCGATTGCCTTCCATGATGCGTTTGGCGGCGGACGAATCCGGCTCGTGATATACCTCGCTCTTCATGCTGGCTACCACCGGATGTGTCGATTGGGGGCCGGCGGCTTCGGTAAGAAATTCGACGATCCGCTCCTCGATGCCCTTGACCTGGCCGAACATTCGCGTGCCGTGTAAGTCCGTTCGCGCGGGGTTTGGGACGATTTCCTCGTGAGCGTCGGGAGCGAACTTCTTCAACTCCTCGGCCGCCGCTTTTTCGTCATCGCTGGCCAGTAGCAGTAACGGTCGCCGGCCATACTTTTGCACATGGCGAATGGAATCCAAGCCAAGATAGTTCGTACCCGGAGTCAGACAGACAACACCATCCACGCTTGCGTCGCGGCTCGCGTAATCCAGGGCTACGCTGCACCCCACGCTGGCTCCGACCAGAACGAGGCGCGTACGATCGACGTTCGGCTGCGTGGTCAGCCATTGATAGGTGGCTTCAATGTCCCGATAGGTGTCGGCAAACAATTTCGGATCGCGCTGCTCCACTCGTCGAGCGAGGCCGAGTTCGGCCGGACCAACACTTTCTCCATGCCCGCGCGGATCGAGAGCGAGTACGGCAAAGCCGGCGCGATGCAAATATGGAATTAACGGATCGTAACTGGAGTGGTCGTGTTTATACATCGGCAAGAGAATCGCGACAGGATGTTTTTCATTATCCGGGGGAGCGGTAAAAGAACCCACAATAACAATGTTGTCTTGCGTGGCCACGGTCATGCGTTGCGGCTTGGGCAGTTCGGCGGAGTCGCCCGGCCGCGTGCTTGCCGTCTGACCGAAACAGATACTCACCCACAACAGACCCCAACCGTAACGATAAGATTTTCGGAAAGCCATTGCGTCCACCCTTTGTCTTAACCTTAAACACCCCGAGCCGGTTGCGGCCAAGCCGCTTTGACAAAACGCCCGTTTCGCAGGATCGCCTTGCCGTCCGCCTCGATAACGCCCCCCTTGCGCAAATCGCAGACCATATCCCAATGCAGACCGCTCTTGTTTTTTGCTCCCGATTCCGGATAAGAGGCCCCCACCGCCGCGTGAAACGTACCGCCGATTTTCTCATCGAACAGGGTATTGCGCGTATATTCCCGGATATCGTAATTGGTGCCGATGGCCAATTCGCCCAGCACGCGGGCCCCCGCGTCCTGATCAAGCATCTTAATCAGGAAATCCTCGCCTTTGGAAGCGGTCGCGTCCACTACCTTGCCCGCCTTGAATCGCAGACGAATGTCGTGAACCTCGCGCCCGCCGTGAACCGCTGGAAAACTGAAGCATACCACGCCATCGGTGGCGTTTTCGAGCGGCCCGGTAAAGACCTCGCCGTCGGGGAAATTGAGCTTTCCGTCGCAGTTGATCCACTTGCGGCCGGCGATACCGAAGCGGATGTCCGTGCCCTGCGGGGTTTTGATACGCATCTCCCGCCGTTTGTTCAGAAAATCGCAGAGGCGCTGCTGGCGGATACTGATCTTGCGCCATTGGGCGGCGGGATTCTTATGGTGCAGCAAGCCGGCTCGGAAAACAAAATCGGCATACTGGGCCACGGACATCTCCGCGTCCTGGGCGGCCGACGGACAGGGATACTGCGTCCCGACCCAGCGAAGCTGTTTTTTACCCTTGGCCGCCGCGCGTTTCATGAAGAGATCCCAAACCGGCTTCTGGGCCTGGCTGACCATCGCCTGCTTTTTCGGGTCCACCCGGGTCATTGCCTTGGTGTTTTCGTCCGCCCATACGCCGATCGAGCAGTCGATGGCCTGGACCTCGGCCTTGAGCAGCGGGCTGACGTATTTAAGCTGCCGGTCTCGGGCCAGGGCGTAGAACAGATCGGCACATTGATCGTCGCGCAGACGCAGGAACGGGTGCCCCCCCGCCCGGAGCACTTCCCGGTATAAAGCCCGCACGAGGGGCAGGCTTATATTCGAGGCACTGATCCGCACCAGGTCGTCGCTTTTAACCTGGACGGAATAGTTCACCAGCACATCCGCCAGTCGGTCGATACGTGTATCGTTCATGAATCAGGCAACCTCCATTTCCCTGTCGCCGTGCTCCTTTCGGCCGTGGTCGCACGACCGGGGTTGGCAACCAAGCGAAGCAGGTTATATCCAGACCCCACCCGGAGCAAGCCTTCACCCGCTTGTCGGGAACCGGCCTTTCAACTATGATACCCCGCCGTATGTTGTGTGGAATATCAGCGGATTACCCTTCCGTGGACTATTATGGGAAAGGAATATGACCGTGGCCAAGAAGAGTTACCTGTTTACCTCTGAATCCGTTTCGCAAGGTCATCCGGACAAAGTATGCGACCAGATTTCCGACGCCATCCTGGACAGCCTGCTCCGCAAGGATCCGCTGGCCCGGGTAGCCGTCGAGACGATGGTCACGACCGGCCTGGTCGCCCTGGCCGGCGAGGTAACCGTGCATAACAAAGAGGCCGAGTTGGCCCTGTCTCAGGCCGAGCAAACCGCTCGCGAGACTGTACGCGAGATCGGCTATGACGATCCGGCTACCGGTTTCGACTACCGCAGTTGCGCGGTGTTGCGGGCCTTGCACTCGCAATCGGCGGATATCAGCCAGGGCGTCTCCAAGAAATCGCGTCGTGAACAAGGCGCGGGCGATCAGGGGTTGATGTTCGGCTTTGACTGCCGCGAAACCCGGGCGCTGATGCCGCTGCCGATCCATCTGGCCCACCGGCTGGTCGAAAAGCTCACCGAGGTCCGCGAACAGGGCATGCTTAAATGGCTTCGGCCCGACGGCAAGAGTCAGGTCACCGTGCAATACGAAGGCGACCAGCCGGTCCGCATCGATACCGTGGTGGTCTCGACGCAGCACGACGAGTCGGTCATCGATCCGCGCAGCAATAATATGTCCAAGAAAGCCCGGCAACAGATTATCGACAAGGTCATCAAGCCGGTGGTGGTCAAGGAGCGATCCGATCTGTGGCGAAACGGCATCCGTTTCCATATCAACCCCACCGGTCGATTCGTGATCGGCGGGCCGCACGGCGACTCCGGGCTGACCGGCCGGAAAATCATCGTGGATACCTACGGCGGTCGCGGCCGGCATGGCGGCGGGGCTTTCAGCGGCAAGGATCCCAGCAAGGTCGATCGCAGCGCCGCGTACATGGCCCGCTACATCGCGAAGAACATCGTGGCGGCCCATTTGGCCGAGGAATGCGAAGTACAACTCGCTTACGCGATCGGGGTGGCCGATCCGGTCAGTGTGAATATCGATACCTACGGGACCGGGCGGGTCGATGAAAAGAAACTTTCGAGCCTGATCCGCGATCTGTTCCCGTTGCGTCCGGGCGAGATTATCGATCATTTGCGCTTACTGCGGCCGATCTATCGCGAAACCGCCCGTAACGGGCACTTTGGCCGTACGGGCGCGGGTTTCACCTGGGAAAAAACGGACATGGTCGAGAAGCTTAAAAAAGCCACCGTGAAATCTGGCAAATAACGATCCGGTAATGGAAACGGGCGAATGATCCGGGGCCCGGACGATCTCCGGGCCCCTTTTTCGATATTGTCCGGCTTCTGACAAGGAAAGGAAATCATCATCATGACCCGGCAACAAATCCGGACAGTTATCAAGGAAACCATGACCAAGAAAAATATGTCCGACCGGGAGCTAGCCCGCAAATCGGACGTTTCCGTTCAGGCCATTCAGCGTTTTCTGGCCGCCCGCGACGAAGTCAGCACCCCGGTCATTATGCGTCTACTGAAGGCGCTGGAGATCGATACGCGCTGAGTAGGCGCGTCATTGGGATAAACCTGTATCCGCGAGGTATATCCCTTTTTATTGCCTACCGTCCGATGCATATTTATCGGACGTCGCAAGCTGAATTCGGACCCTTCAATAGCCGATAAATACAATGCAGGGACGACGTACTCCCCTTTCGCCGCAAACGAACGACAATTGGATCGTACGATGAAAGTCCTCTTGATCCAACCTCCCTACTGCCTTTTTGAAAATGATCATCCGCAGGCGGTGCCTCCCCTGGGCCTGGCTTATCTGGGCGCCGTTCTCGAACAGGACGGGCACGAAATCCACATCCTCGATTGCGTGGTCGAGGGTTTTGAGCAAATCGTTTCGATGCCGGATGGTCGACGTCGGGTGGGGATAAGCGACGAGCAACTATGCCAACAGATCATCGCCTTTGCTCCCCAAGTGGTCGGTGTATCATGCCTGTTTTCCGCCCAAGCGGACATGGCTCATCACGTATGCAAGCTGACCAAGCAAATCGATGCATCCATCTGGACGATCATGGGAGGCGCACATCCGTCGTCGGTACCCACGGAGATTTTAGCTGATTCCCACGTGGATATCGTGGTCATCGGCGAGGGCGAGATGGTTCTGCGAAGATTGGTCCAAGACCTGTCCAAAGGGATATTTCCTCCAGCCGACCCTTCGGCCCTGGGCTTTCGCGAAGATGCGAACATTCGTATATATCCCCCCACCGAGCACATCGAGGATCTCGATCTTTTGCCCATGCCGGCCAGGCATTTGCTCCCCATGCATCTGTATCTTCACTATGCCGCTCCACACGGTGGCGCGGTCAAGAGGCATCCGGTCACCAATATGATTACCTCGCGCGGCTGTCCGGCCAAATGTTGCTTCTGCAGTATCCATACGGTTTGGGGGCGCAAATTTCGGGGACACAGCCCGGAGCGGGTTGTCCGGGAAATCGAATCCCTGGTCCATGATTATGGCGTGCGGGAAATCCAGTTCGAGGACGATAATCTGACCTATGATCGGAATCGCATTCAGGATATCTGTCGCCGAATCATCGACCGAAGGATCGATATCACCTGGTCAACTCCAAACGGCGTGGCCGTCTATGCCCTGGACAAGTCGATCCTTCGCCTAATGCGCCAGGCGGGATGTCACCATATCTCGATCGCCGTGGAATCCGGCTGTCAGCGGGTTTTAAACGAGATCATACACAAGCCGTTACGGCTTTCGCGGGTCGCGCCCCTGGTTCGAGCCGCCCGTAAGAATGGTATCGGAGTCAGCGTCTTCTTCGTGATCGGCTTCCCGGGCGAAACGATGGAGGAGATTCGACAGACCCTGTCCTACGGCCTGAAAATGCGGGTTGACGCCGTCCTTTTCTTCACGGCCATGCCCTATCCTGGAACCGAGCTCTTGGAGGATTGCCTGGCCAGGGGCCTGCTGAGCACACCCGTCAACTATGCGCAAATGCGGATCAATCATCCGATGTTCGATACGAAGGAATGGAGGGCCGAGGAACTCATGGACATGATCCGTGTCGCCTCGGAACGCCTCTACCGCAGGGCAACTCTCCGCCACCCCCTGCGACTCCTTCGACGATTAAGCGGTAAATTAATCCGGCGGCCGCGGGAAACGTTATATCAAATAGCCGGTAGCTTCCTACCCGTCAAACGCAACCAAACCAGGCCAACCCAAACGAACGTTCCCCTTCTGGCAACCAAAACAGAATAAGCCCATATACCCAAGATTCGTATCCTCGCGAGACAATCAACAATCGAATACCTTATTTTTCGTCGAGTTCACGCAGAAGCACGGCGGCGATATAAAGATCTTGATCGTCGACGGCGGAAATGCGCAGATCGGCCCCGGCGGCTTGACGATCCATGAAGCGGGCCTTCGGCAGACGAACAACGCCTCTGTGCCAACCTTTTTCCCCGGTCATTTTCAAATCAACCGGCCGGTGGGCATCGCCCTTTTCGGGGACCATCCCTCCCAATGCCGAGTCGTATTCGATACGAATCGTGGCCCCGGGTGTTCCGGAATCGTAATATTCGATTTCCAGATCGAAATCCCGATCGGAAAAATAGGCATGTTCATTGCGCACCGCATAACTCATCAAGGATGGCTCTTGTTGCTTGGACAGGTGGTAAGAGCTCTTACCCGCAAATTCCCTCGGCTCGGGCGCCGCGACAAGGCGCAATCGCTGGTCGATCGGCAGGGGTTTAGGATCCGCGTAGGTCTTCTCCCCGGCCAAGGCTTTCTCCAAACGATCGATGGCATCCATGATGTTCATCCGTCCGGCCGTCTCTTTTTCCGGGGTAACATTCTCATCCATTTCGTTACTATAGGTCATATTCTGTTTTTCGTTGAATTCCACCAGAATCCGCCGGCAATGAGCCAGGGCGTCGGTCAGTCCGTCACGATATTCCCGCTCTCGACCGGCCCGCAATTGCTCGAAGGCCTCCATGACCGCCCGGACCCCCGCGAAATAATGGTAATGAATGCTTAACTGGTGGCGGAAATCAAGATAGCGTTCGCGAGCGGCCGGATGAATCTTCTGGTCCGAGCGTTCGCATAAATCCAGGGCTTTACGGGCATCGCCGGCCATACGATTCAACTCGCGAAGACTGCGTGAACGATAATTTTCCGGGAGCTGCCAGAAGTTGTCGATATTGAAGCTCCAACCGGAAAAGTGGAACCGGCTCATCCAGTTCATATCCACGACGTAATACGACCAGTTGGCCCCGTCGATGCGCAAGGCTTCGGTCAGATCGTCGGCGGCCTCGCTGGAATAATGATTACGAAAATAATCGCGGACCCAGGCGTGCACCTCGGTCTTCGGATTCCAATTCAGTTTGAACAGCGTGTGGAACTGCAAGCCGACAATCCATTCCTGATCGCGCTCATAGACCACGAGCGGGAAACCCTGGACGGCCGGTAACTCAGCGGCTTTGGCGGCGGTTTCGGAAATGCCGGAACCCAATTGCCAACTCTGGTCGACCCCGACAGGATTCGAGCACTCGGTGGTCAACCGATGATCGATCAGGAAGGGTCGATTCAGGGCCTTGAGCCAATCTTCCGGAATGTTGTGATGATAGGTGGGTTCCCAGTCGCTGCCGTCGTTGAAGAAACTGCTGGCCTGCGGCCCGCCCCAACCCCATTTACATCCAAAAATAACATTAGGCGGCATGGCCTGGGCATAGGCGATATCCCCCGATGCACGACGGTATCCGGTAATCAGGATCGGCTTATCGGGGGCCGCCTCGACGGACGTATCCACCAGGAAACGCAGAAACTTCATCATGGTCGGCCAGGTCTGACCGGTGCGTCGTCGGGTAGCCTCGCACTCGGCGCAGAAACATCCGCCCGATTCGGCCCACCAGCGGAAATGCAATCCGGCGATTTCCGGATAAGTCTCATGCACCTCCTTGACGATTTCCTGGTAGAGATCCCAGGTGCCGAACTGCGAAAGACACATGGAAAACGCCAACGGCCCGCGGCCGCACAATCCCCGTTCGGTCAGCACTTTCTGGGTAATCGGCACGGTGACGCCGCCGGGGATATAAGAGCCAATGAAAACCCGAACGCCGCGATCATTGGCATACTTGAAAAGCTCCTTGCGAACCGCGATGGCCTGGGTTACTTGTTCCGGCGAATAACGATGAAGGCCCTCGAGTTGCCTGGCCTTGGGGATCACGAATTCCCACCAGTTGAAACCGTCATTATAAGGCCAATTGACCACGTAGTTGCCTTTATGGCGACTGATCCAATCAACCCATTTCTTCCAGATGTCGGCGGTCTCGGCCAGGCCTTCGGATAGTTTCAACAGGTCGGCGACCCCAAGTTCCAGATTATGGAGATAAGTACCCCGCCAGGGGTAGAAAGGCGCTTGGGCTTCGTTCAACTCCAGGGCAAGCAAATCCTCGACCTTGGCCGCGCCGGGAGCAATCTCAAAATCAATGTCGGCATCTTCGTAGCCGAGCAGCGTTTCGTAGAGTCGCTCGACCAACCCGTAGGCGCCGTTCAAGACACCTTTTTCGTCCTTACCCAAAAGGAGGATAGTCGGCGGCTGCCGCTCCTTGAAAATACGAATGAGGTATCCCTCGGGCTTGAGGTCGTCGAGCCGACTCTTCTCCGCATAGGAAGGAATGTCCTTGGGTAAACCGACGTGGATGACGGCTTTCACGCCTTGCGGGATCGCCTCCAGGGAATTGATCAACACCAGTTCCGTGCCGAACAGACGGCCAAGGTAGCTTTGCAGTTCACGGCCGGCGTGTTGCACCATTGGAGGAGCATTCGGATCATGAAAGATAGCCAAATCCGCGTCCGCCCTGGCCGATGGCAGGCCAACAAACTCGGCTAGAAGGAGTGTACCAAAACCCAGACACCAACACGATAAACCTTGTCTTGTTCCGCGCATGCCATTCATCCTCTTTTCCGCACATTTTGTTTCACAGTCAGCCAAACAAGTTACAGGAAACCCCTTCAGGAAAAAAGAGCTAATGGGCAGGCGCAAGAAAAATACTCTCGCGAGGATTCAGCGTATCCGAAGGGGTAAGATCGGCCAGGGTCTTGTGGTTTAACCGTTTCAGGACGTCTCCAGGCCGTGCAAGTAATCCTTGCGCGCCCGGATCAGGTCTTTTTTGTCCTCGGGCATGTCGGGCTCGGCCAGGAGGGTCGCGCAGCCCTCGATGAACATGGGCACGCCGTCGCGGGCGGACCACACGCGATCTTCCGGTCGGCGGTTGGCGACCATCCTAAGAAAGCCCTCGAATTCGGCGAAATAGCTGCCGTAAATATGAAACGAATCGGCGATATGACAGTATGAACCCACCTCGACGCCCAGGGACCGGGCCATTTCCACTTGTAACTCGATGAACGCGTACATGTTCATGAAGGCGGCCTTGAAGGCGTCATTGCTACGCATGTGGACGTTCATGTTCAGTCGGCCGTTTTGTACCCGAAAGTGCATTCGCTGCAGGCAGGCGGGGTCGGCGATGCCCACATCCTCCCAGGCCTTCCAGGTGACGGCCTGAGCCCGGCGGGTGAAACCACATTCCCGCAGCATCGCCACGCATTGCTCGATCTGGTTGATGGGCTTGTCCAGCCCGGGAACGTCATATTCGAATAGCCGCTCGTGATAGGTGTATTCCCATTTTCCCGCGGCCGGGTCGATCCAGTGATCGTGTACGCCATACAGGACCTCGGCTCGATATTTCTCCAGATCCTCCAAGCCGCCGGGAAAAGCCCGATGAATGCGCGGCTCGGCCAGCGGGTCGGTCACGTGGATCATGGCGCAAACGTCGCGGCTTTGGGGATCCTCGGGTTTGTCGTACTGGGTCGGAAAACTCTCCCCTTCCGACCAACAGCCGATGACCGCCCGTTCCCAGGCGACGGGCAACGACCGCTCCACGACATGAATCGTTCGCATGATTATTTTCCGGTATCAGACGTACGCTCTTGTAACACCGAGACGGAGATTGTTTTATGCTTTCCCGGACACATTCCAAGCCGCCGGCGTTGATTCGCTTAATGATTGGGCCGGGCTCGATGGATCAGCCATGCGCCTTTCGCGGGGGCCGCGAGTTGGCGATTTCCCGAGGACCGCCGGTCTTGGCTCTCTTGCCGATTTTCTTTCTGGCCTGAACGCTGACCGGACTACTGAGTTCCTTTCGGGCCTTATCCACGATTTTCCACATTTTGGCCGCCAGGGCCTCGGCCTGGTCAGGAAGAACAAGTTCCGCGCTGCAATAGTCCAAGCCCACGCTGATCTCCGCGTCGGGCTCCGAGGCCTCCTGCATCGCCTCGCTGATCGGGTCCATGTATTCCTCGGTCAACATGAAATCGCAATGCACGATATCCATGGAAACACCGGCATGTTGCCTCCGGGGCTTAACGATGATGCACGGAATTTCCTCGATCGAGCAGAATTTTATCCAGGCCTCAAGCAAGTTGCGCCGGCGGCCGACCACGAACTTCTTACGTTTCGCCTGCTCAAAGGCTTCCAATAAGTAACCCGCGAGCCGGTAAGGCCGCCCCGTCCAGTCGATCTGTTCTTTTTCTGCCATGATGTTTTTCGTCTCACTCTACCATGATGTTTTTGGGGACCGTTCTTGTCGGACGACCCCAACCAATCCATGCGAAAGCCGCGGCCTTTTCTCAACCGAATAAGCAACGGCTTTATACAATCACGAACATTCCTTCGCGAACTCCCACGGAAAGATATACATATAATCGATGATGAATGCAACTACATCCCGCCATCGAACATCGATATTTTCCGGCATTTACGGCCCTTGACGTATTCGCATGTCCTTGCCCGACCACCGTTTCCGACATATCAGTCTTCGATAACCCACGCGCGATATAAAACAGCGAATACGCCATCACTGCAATATGATGCGTCAAAGAGTATACTGAAAATGATCGTTTGTACAAGTGATTTATTTTCCGTTCCTTACAACGATATTATGAATAAATTCAATAATATATTATTTCATGAATTTGAAACATACAAACGGACGAATTCGACCCCCTTGTCATGTATTTCATTCATCAGATCATGGTAGCGTAAGACTCCTTTCCCTATAAATATCGAAATTACCGGCGTTTTTCTTATCTCCTTCAGGTCTTGGATGACCCTCGTATCATCTTGGTTCAACCGTGGGACGAAAAACGGGGCTTTCGTAACTATTGGAATAAACGTCAAAAACGCGAAATTGCAGGCGGATTTCCGCCGCGGATGCTTTGTTCGAGGCAAGTTTACGGGCTACCACCTTGCCCCCCCACGGCTTGACGACCATCTCCGCTCGGAACCAGTCACCGGGCACCCATGCTCCGTCGGTTCGTATATACACATAATCATACCAGACGTCCTGGGTCTGCTTGCTGGCCCCCGAGCCGATCATCACCGCGTTTTGCAGGTTTCCACTCTCGATAAACAGCCCCGTACCAGCGATCACCGGTTGCGCATTTTCGTCCACGTAGAGATCGATATTGTCCCCACGGACGGCCAGACGATACGTATGCCATTGTTCCACGTCGAGCGGTACGAATTTCCCGCAACGTTCCAGGCCAACACCCTTGTGGCCCGGCTCATTGAGCAGATACAAGGACTCGCTATGGCGATTATCGGCCACGCCGAGATTACCGGCCATCGCATGACCGCCGGCAACGCAGCGCATCCGGGCCACCACGGTGAACCCAACGGACGGGTCCACTTGAATGCTCCGCGTATATTTGATCTTATCCCCCCATTGCGTACCGGTATCGTGGATACGCAGGAGGCCGTCCTGTATGGATTCATATCCGGTTTTACCTTCACTTTTCACCCAACCGGCCTCGGCGGGGAGCACGTCACCGTCGTATTGATAAGCCCACCGATCCGTGGGTTTCGACCACGTGTGACCGGAATCGACGCTATAGATAAACTGGGCCGACGCGGAATCAAGAACAGCCTCGCCGCTCTCAAAAAGCACCGAGCCGTCCCATTGTCCATCCTCGGTCGTTTTCAGTCGGCATTCCCTCCATCGCGGGCCCTGGATAATCGTGACTTTTAACGGTCCGCTTTGCCAGAGTTCGCCGCGCAAATCCTTTACGGAAAAACGCAACCGGTTTTGATCGCCAAACTGATTAAAGGGGACGCCCTTAACCACGACCTGCTCTAACTCCGTGCTGCCTTTCCTCGCCGAACAGGACAGCGGACATGACGTCCAGTCTGTCCCGCCATCCGTTGCATACTCCGCCCGCAGGGAATCCCCATCGATCCCCGCCACCAGTTGGATTTCTATAGAGCAATCCGGATTAATCGAGCTGGTCACGCGCGGCCGCAGGTTCCCGAACCCGTAAACCATCGGAACGGTCCCGCCCAAAGCTACAAGGGGGCGCGAAAGTCCTTCATGCAATACCTGGTAATCGCTTTTATAGGTACGGGTATCCAATGTCGTCTGGGTCTGGAGCTGGGCTCGATGGCGATCGATTCTGGCGATGGCCGCATAAGCTAACGCCTTGGCCCGTTCGATCGAGGGTGGTCCAGGAAAACCGAGGGCCCCCGGATCGAGGATATTCCGTCCGAACGGCGGAGCGGTGATGGCCGCCCGCCAAGTAGCCGCCCGTGTATCACTGTCCCAGGCGGGATCGGGATCATCGTAATGATAGGCAATATCCTCGGCGGCGTCGGTCGGAAAATGCTTGCGACAAAATTCCAGAATAATCGCCCGATAGTCCTTGTCGGGGTCGGCCATAAGCTCGCTGAAGGCGTAGAAGTTCAGGCGGTTGCCGGTATAAAACGGATAGCCACCATAGCGATCCGCCCGGGTAACGGCTCCCTGAGGCTTGAAGACCCGCTCCGGGGCAATCCATTTCTCGCGAACGGCGGCTCGGCCTTCACAATAATGCAGATAGGTCTGGAAATATCGGCTCATGACATAGGTGGCCAGGCCGTGCCAGAAATATTCGCCGCCCAAGTCGAATTCGAGCATCTCGTTGTATCCCTGGTTGGCAATCTTGCCGAGCACGGGGTTGGGCGAATCCATGTTCCACCAGTCGCTGCCGTGGCCGGTGGGCGTGCCGACATTCTTGCTGTGCAGCCAGATGCCTTGGTCGCCGGTTTCCTTGCCGTATTCCAGAATCGCATCGGCGATCTCATCGAAATGCGGCGATTTTTCACCGGGCAGCCCCCCCGCCCAGGTGCGTACGTAAAAGGTCTTTTTATGCTTACGGCACTGCTCCTGTATCACCGCCATGACTTTCTTGAAACGGGCGACGTTGGTGGCCGTGTTATCCGATCCATAGAAGAAGAACGGATGATCGTAAATCTCGTAGCCGTCGTTGAACATGGCCACCTCGCTGAACGTCAACACCACTCCGTCGACTTGCGGGCAACCGATGGTCGTATCGTTGAACAACTTTTCATAACGCCAGGCCAGCCATTGCCAGAGTTCCTCACGATTGGCATCGAGCACCCGTCGTTTTCGGCGGTTGATCGGATCGTCCTTTTCCTCGCCGTAACAGAGCTTTTGGAGCTCGGCGGGCATTTCCCGCGTGCAGAATTCATGCACCCAGATGGTCACCTCGGGGATACTATAGGCATGGGCATAGTCAATCAACTCGCGGATATTCGACCGACGATGCGGGTCCGGCGTTGATTCCGGCCGGCCGTTCTCCTCGAGCGAGTACAACACATTGGTCGTGTTCATCACGATCCGGTGGGACAATTCGAGATGGTTGATCCCGTATTCCGGCGCGTGCCGAATCATGTCCTTGCAGTAATCCATATCGTAGGTCGTGAAATTCCATCCGACCTTGCGAGGATAGGGTTTCTCCGATTCGCCGATGGGTACGGATTCCTTGACGACGAGAAAGCCGGCCCCCGGACCCTTCAAAGGGGGTACGACGACTTGGCCAGCCGCGAATCGTTTGGCATAAACCTGATACCCCGGGATCGTTCGATCGCTTACACCCACGATCATATCGGTTTTTGTCCAGGAGTTAATGGCCTCCGGCACCGGTGCCCCGACCGACCAGCACACGTATACCATGCTCCGTAGATCGATATCGAAACGAACTTCATTCGCATTCGGCAGGGCCACAACCAGCAATTGCCCGCCCGTCAGCGCCTGGGGTACGGCACGAATTTGTTGTTTCCCGTCCGCGGGGCAAACGGCATTATCCACGAATGCCGCCACGCGGCCGGTTTCCGGTTTCGTCAGGCGGATGGATAAACCATGCGCGGGAGCCGTGGCTATCAATAATAACCATAGTATCAAACCGACTGAAACGTGATGCATCATCGTGGCGTTCTTGCTTCCCGAGAGAAACATTGTTTTTTCTCCTGTCCGCGGTGGTCGTCAATGAACATACAGACGCTAAAACTTTATGCTATGATTCCTCAGGGCTTTTACGTCATTGTTGCACCAATGTCAACATGAGCGAAATGAATCGAGACGGGATGTTTCAGATTTTCCCCAATACCTATTTTCGCACTCGCCAGCCATGATACGATTAATATGATTAAAAGGGATGTAATGACCACGGATTCTCCGGTCTTCATGCATCCGATCCATAGATAATCACTCACTTGGAGAGGGTCCAAAATATCCGATCAATAACGGCCGTATTGGTGAAAGGCGTTGATCATGGCGATGAAATTCTCGTGCGGGATGTAATTGACGATGCTGTGGCTGCTACCGGCAATCCAGCGCCCGCCGGGCTTGAGTACCTCCATGTGCGCCTGGACATCGCGGTTCACGTCTTCAGGCGTTCCGCGGGCCAGCGGCCAGGTAATGTCGATGTTGCCGTGCAGCGTCACTCGGTGACCATAACGACGTTTGTAATCGCGATAATCGATACCGGATGGGTCCATGGGCGAAACGCAATCCACCCCCAGGTCGATCAGCATCTCCATGGCCGCGTCCAACTTGCCGTCGGAATGAAACCAGATCGGAATACCGGCTTGGCGTGCCGGTTCAAGTAATCGCTCGAACGACGGCCGCCAAATTCGCTGGAACAATTCCGGTCGGACGAACAAGCCCTTGTTGAAAGCGAAATCGTCCGCCGGGTAAAGGATATCGATGCCCTCCTCGATGGCTCGCCGAAACAATTCCGCATAATAATCCGCGGACCGCGAGATCAATTTCATGATAAACTCGGGATCCTCCAACAAGAGAACCATGCAATCCGACAGGCCGATCACGAACTCATATAAAGTCTGGAATATACAGCCGCCGACCAGCACCACGCCGATCCCGCTCCCCCGGGCGGCGGCGACATATTCTCGCACATAGCGTAATCGTTCCTCCACCTCCGCCGCGCCGGGCCAGATGATCCGTTCGGCGTCCTCCCGGTTTTTCACGCTACGGTCATGGATCAGCTCCGTCGTTCCGTCAGGACGAAGACGCTTGAGCGGAGTCCACAGGCCCTCCAGGGCGATGGCATCCTGTCCGATGATCCGACACAGCTCAAGATAATCATGCGGATACATGGGGCGAACGCCTTCGGCGGCCTCACTGCCCTTGGCCGGGTCGCCCCCGACGCCAAGCGTGTTGCCCGCCTTGCGTCCAAGAAGTTTTTCGACGTGCAGGTCCTCTATCAGTATTTCAAAATGCGGGACACGATCGGTGGCTTCACCGCGCAGAACCGCCCGCAGGCGCTCCTTATCGCTGCCACCTTCAAATGGCTCGATTCGCGTCATGCGAAACCCGAATATTTCTCCACGAAGCACACGGAACAGCCAACGGCCGCGCCGTGGGCTCCCTGGTGAGCCTTATTGCAATGACGATCCGATTGGGCGTCGGCTTAACCCGGCTTAACTTCCTCTTTTTCCGCATCGAATTCAAAGGTTTTGTTTTCCAGGTAGGAGCGCACGCCCATGTGTACGGCCACCATGACCTGGTAGCCGAGGATTTCATGGCTTCTAGGCTTTTCGCGCGTATGCACGCAACGCAGGAAATCGCGATAATGCTCTTTCAGGGAACGTTCCGCCACCGGCGGAGTCAGAGTCATTTTCTGCACATCGCTTTTGGGCTCCGGCTCGATCACCACGGAATGATCCATGGGCAAACTCAACGACGCTTTTTGGCCGCGGATAACCCACGGCACGGCGCATTCGCTGGCCAGGGTGGCCGTCAGATAAACCTGCGGCCCTTCGGGATATTCAATCAGCGAGCTGAACATGTCGGGAATCTGCCAACCCTTGTCCTTGAAAAAGTACAGCCCGCCGGACGAGGTTACCCGCTTCGGAAACTTCAGGCCCATGATATACAACATCGGCGTTAGCAAGTGGGGAAACAAATCCGTGCACAACCCGCCCGAATAATCCCAGAAACACCGGAAGGCCAGGAATCTCCCCGAATCGAAAGGTCGCTCCTCCGTGGGCCCCTGCCACATCTTCCAGTCGAGATTCTCGCCCGGTTTGATACCCGGATTATCCTGCTTGGGATCGTAGCAACCGATATAAAAATTGCGCATATCTCCCGCCTGGGCCTGGATCAGGGGGCCGCAAAGACCGATTTTCTCGCGGGCTACCGGTATCTTATCCAGAGCCATGCCGTTGGTTCCGACCTGCATCACCCGCTTATTCCGGGCAATGGCCTTGACCACCGCGCGGGCATCGTCAAGGTCTTTCCAGTAGGTCATAGGTTTTTCGCAGTAAACGTCCTTGCCCGCATCGGCCGCCTGAATGGTCATGGGGGCGTGCCAATGGTCCGGCGTGACAATGCTGACCGTATCGATATCCTTGCGTTCCAGAATCTTGCGGTAATCCTTGTATCCTTCGACGCCGGTCTTCCGCCGGGCGTCATCGAGGCGTTTGTCCCAAACGTCGCAAACCGCCACGAAGTTAACCAGGCCTTCCTCACGCAGTTTCATCAATTGGGAAATGTGCTGCTCACCCATGCCGCCACAACCGATGAGGGCGACATTAACCCGTTCGTTGGCTCCGACGGCGGTCGCCCGCTTGGCCGACGACAATGCTAACGCCGTTCCGGCGGTTGACGCGGTTTTCAGAAATGTCCGTCTTGCCATTGTTGGTTGCCGTTTTCGCATTGAACCCGTTCCTTTCATGCATTAGCATATCCTTAGTGAATTTGATACGCCCTCTCTATTATGTAATGAAATGGTTTGCGCGTAAAGCGGTTTTCAGGATATCCGTATCCATCGGCGATCGGGCGATAAACATACTCGACACTTATGGTATAAGGAAAACAATCATGTCTAACGATAGCAGACGCCAATCAACCCCGATCTCCGGGTGGTCAAAACCCGGCCACCTTGCGTATGTACTGCTTTGGACAATCCTATCGCCAACCATCATTCTGGCTTCCGAGGGGCAATCCGGAAACGACTATGTAGACGGGATCCTGGCCGTCCCCTATGACCCGCCGCCTCCCGCATCCCTCACCGGTTATCCCTTTTCCTTTCTGTACGACGGCCACTCAAGCAGCTACCTGCTGAAAAACTGGACGTGCCGACAAACCGAGGAGAAGCTCGACGACAACCGCCACCGTCGTCTTACGACCTGGACCGACTCTGGAACCGGTCTGCGCGTGCATTGGGACGTGATCCGCTACCAGGACTTCCCCGCGGTCGAATGGCTTATTTCCCTCGAAAATACCGCCGAGCGTCCCACCCCCGTCATTCAAGATATTCAGACTCTCGACCTGACCCTTCAATCACCTCTCAGCCCGCACGAATCTTATCGCCTGCATCGCACCAATGGCTCGCCTTCAGATCCCACGGATTTTGAACCCCGGATGGTGATACTTGACCCGGCTCATCCCCAGACCATGAGCGGCAAAGGCGGCCGCTCATCCTACGGCGATTTCCCCTTCTTCAAAATCGAGAGCGGCCTTGGCTCGACGATCATCGCCGTCGGCTGGTCCGGACAATGGAAAAGCACCCTGCAATGCCCATACGCCAATATGCTCCGAATCACCACCGGCCTGGAACGCACCCATTTCCGTCTTCTGGCCGGCGAGAAAGTCCGTATGCCGCGCATTCTCCTCATGCAATGGCCGGGCGACACTCTGGAAAGCAACGCTCAATTCCGCCAACTGATCTACAAACACTATGCGGCTACGCGCAGCGGCCAAAAGCTTATGCCGACCCTCTTCTGTAACACCTGCTTTACTCGCGGCGGAGGTTGGCTCAACGAATGTAACGCCGAAAACCAGATTTCCCTCATCAAAGCTTATGGAAAAATCGGTTTGGAAGCGTTGATTACCGACGCAGGATGGTTCGAGGGCGGCTGGCCGCAAGGCGCGGGCAATTGGACACCGCGCAAGGATGCGTACCCCAACGGCATGGCCCCGGTCGCCGCCGCGGCCAAGGAGAATCAAATGGCTTACGGCCTGTGGTTCGAGCCGGAACGGGTCGTTCCCGGCACCTGGCTGCATCAAAATCATCCCGAATGGCTGCTGCGTACCAGCGATTGGCCGGACTATTATTATCTGCTTAACTTCGGATTACCCGAGGCCCGGGATTATTTCTTTAATATTGTCAAAGGATTCATGGAATTACCCGGTTTCGGTGTCTATCGCCAGGACTTCAACTGGGATCCGCTGGCGTATTGGCGCTTTCATGACGCCCCGGACCGCCAAGGCATCACCGAGATCAAATACATCGAGGGTCTCTATGCCTACTGGGACCGAATCGCGCAAACCTGGCCCGAGGGACTCCGCGAGGAATGCGCCAGCGGCGGCCGCCGCATTGATCTGGAAACCATCATGCGCATGCACATCCACCAGAAAACCGACCATTGGTTTAACAACGAGGATGACCAGGCCAGTATTTTCGGTCTCAGCCAGTACTTACCCAATAACTGTTTCGTGACCACTCTGACGCGCTTGGACGATTATTCCTTCCATTCAACCCTGGCCAGTTCCTTGTGTCTCGGCTGGATCGCCGACGCCCCCGATTTCGATTTCAAGCGCGCCGCCCAACTGCTCGATCGCTATCGTCAAGTGCGCCACCTGCTGATCGGTGCATGGTATCCCCTGCTGCCCTATACGCGCGATCCGCGAGCCTGGATGGCGTCCCAGTATCATCGTCCCGACCTCGACGAAGGCATGCTTCTCGTTTTTCGTCACGGCGAAAGCCCCTATTCCCATATTGAAATCGCGCTCCATGCCCTAAATTCCCAGGCGCAATATAACGTTGTTTCCGACCGCATTGGTTCGCTTGGAGAAATATCGGGCCAAGACCTGATGCGCAAACTGGAGATTAATCTGCCCGAAAAACCCCAATCGGACCTGATCATCTATCGAAGAGTCCGATCGTGATCATTCCAGGCAAAATCCGGCGAGCGGTTAAATCAACGTCATGGTTTGCTCAACTTGGCGGCAGGGGTATTTGCTCGGCCGATGAAACAGCGACCACGGCACCCCCGGCACGACGGCGGCCTTTCGGCTTATGCGCGATAGGGGCCGCCTCCACCGGCTGCGTATCCCGCGGGATGGCGATGACACCGGTACGCGAGAGCTGCTTGATCCCGTACGGCCGGCACAATTCCACGAATGCCTCGATTTTTTCCTCCGGACCGGTCAGTTGGATCACCACCGTCCGCGGTCCGACGTCCACGATGTTACCACGAAAAACCTCGGCCAGTTGGCGGAGCTCGATCCGCTTATCCGGCGGACAATGCACTCGGACCAGCAGCAGATCCCGCTCCACGCAGGTCTGCTCGCTCAGATCGCGCACCTTCACCACCGGCACGATCTTGCCTAATTGCTTGCGAATCTGCTCCAACGTCGCGTCATCGCCCATCGAGACGATGACCATGTGCGACAAATCGGGATCCTCCGTGCGGCCGACCACCAGCGAATCGATGTTATAGCCACGAGCCGCGAACATGCCCGCGATATTCGCCAAAACACCGGGTTTATTCTGGACCAAAATGCTTAAAATATGTTTTCTCATGTTTGCGTTATCCGTTTATCGGAAGGACTCCACCGTACCGGACGAATTCGGTCAAAGGGAACGCGCGGCGGGCTGATTACGCCGCCGGACATGAGCAGCTTGACCGCGTCCTCGACGCTCCAGTTCGTTTCCGAAAGCTCCTCCAAGGGAACAATCTGCATATAACCCGTGGTCGGATTCGGCGTGGTGGAGATAAATACCGTCGCCAGATCCCGCCCGGTTTCAGCATCTTTCATTACCGAGGTCAGGAAACCGATACATTTCATCCCCGGGCGCGGGAACTCCACCAGGACCACCCGCTGAAACTCCATCGCCTGCCCGCCACCAAGCGTCACCACGATCTGCTTGGTGGATTTATAGATGGTCTTGACCAGCGGGACACGTTCAAAAATACCCTCGATTAATCGGATCACCCGTCGCCCCAGTACGCTGGCCCCCATCAATCCCAAGATATACAACATAAACAGGGTCAGTAGCACGGCGGCGATTGGAATGATCCACTGAAGATACATCTCGCTCCGAGTACCCACCGGCATATCGGGCATATCCCGCAGGAGGTAAACCAGCTTGCGGGACAGGCGATCGACGACGGCCTGCTTCTCAAGCGGATCAAGCGTACTTGGTAAATCTTCCTCCAATAACCGATTAAATGCCTGGCTGATCAGCTCGCTTTCCAGCTTGCCGCCACTTCGGGGGACCAGCTTGAGCGGCTGGCCCTCCTGTACCTGTCGCGCGATTTTCCAAGCCACCGGCTCGGTCACCATGCGCATGGTGTTAAACACAAAGGACACCACGTACCAAGTAACCAAAATGGGGATGACGATCAGAATCCCGGTCAGAATCCGCGTCCGTAGCAGTGCGCGGAAGGCCGCCCACAAGCGCCGGGGCGGATGCCGCTCGCTTTCGTGAGCCGACGCCGGTTGATTTTTCGGTTCCTCCACCACGAGCATCAACCTCGGTCATGCAACCCGTCAGGATAACCCGCCCATTTCCATTTCGTGCAGGCTCTTGCCCACCGCCACCATCGGGTACACATTCTCCTCCCGCTCGACGTGGGCATCAACCACCACCGGCCCCGGCGTTTTCAGCATTTCCGCGATCACGTCCGGCACTTCACTGGGATCGCGCAATTCCAGGCCCTTGCATCCATAAGCCTCGGCCAGCCGGGCAAAATTGGGATTGACCATCTCGGTGGCCATGTAGCGTTTTTCGAAGAACAACTCCTGCCACTGGCGAACCATGCCCTGATAATGGTTGTTCAAAATCACCACCTTGACCGGGATGTTGTACTGGGCGGCGGTGGCTAGTTCATTGGCGGTCATCAGAAAGCTGCCGTCACCGTCAATATCGATTACCGGGCGGTCCGGACAACCGACCGCCGCTCCAATCGCCGCCGGCAATCCGTACCCCATCGTCCCGAGCCCGCCGCTGGTGATCATCTGTCGCGGAAAACGCCAACGATAAAACTGGGCGGCCCACATCTGGTGCTGCCCCACGCCGGTGGTAACGATCGCCTGGCCTTCGGTGAGCCGGCTGATCCGATCGATCACATACTGCGGCTTGATCACGCCATCCTTCTGTTGGAAGGTGAATGGGTAACGCTGTTTCCACTGCGCAATTTGCTCGAACCACGCCGACCGCTCGCGATGTTGAATCAACGGGAGCATTTCCAGAAGCACGGCCCGGGCATCACCCACGACGGGGATGTCCACCTCGACGCTCTTGGCGATGCTCGAGGGGTCCACGTCAATATGAATAATCCTCGCGTGTGGGGCAAAAGTCTCCAACTTGCCGGTCACCCGGTCATCGAAGCGAGCTCCGACGGCGATGAGTAAATCGCAACCCTGCACCGCATAGTTCGCGTAGGCGCTACCGTGCATGCCCAGCATGTGCAAGGCCAGCTTTTCGTCGGCCACCTCGTCAATCGCGCCCATGCCCAGCAGCGTGGTGGTCACGGGGATGTTGCCTTGGCGGGCCAGTTGGCGCAGTTCCTCGGCCGCGCCGGACAGAATCACGCCGCCACCAACGTATAGTACGGGCCGCTCGGCGGCGTTGATAGCCTCGGCGGCCAGCATAATCTGCCGCATGTTGCCCTTGGTTCGTGGACGATAACCCGGCAGATTCAACTCGCCGTTATCCTCGATCTCCAGGCCGGTCACCTGCACGTCCTTGGGCAGGTCGATCAACACCGGGCCGGGCCGGCCGGTCCGCGCGATAAAATACGCCTCGCGGATCGTCCGCGGCAGATCGCGCACATCCTTGACCAGCACGTTGTATTTCGTAACCGGACGGGTCACGCCGACCACGTCCGCCTCCTGAAACGCATCATTACCGATGGCGGCCGTCGCCACCTGACCGCTGATCGCGACCATCGGGATACTGTCCATGTACGCCGTCGCCAGGGCGGTGGTCAGGTTCGTGGCCCCCGGACCGCTGGTGACGATGACCGTCCCCACCTTGCCCGTGGCCCGCGAATAACCGTCGGCCATGTGCCCCGCGCCCTGCTCATGGCGCGTTAAAACAAACCGTATCGGGCTTTTATAAAACATGTCGAACGTGGGCATGATCGCCCCGCCGCCGTAACCGAAAAGTACCTCGACGCCCTCTTCGATCAGAATATCGTGCAGGATGCGCGCACCGGTTTTCGTAACTGCTTTACTGGCAGACGGTTGGATTAAAGGGGAACCCGCGGATGGCGCGGAACAGGTCTGGCGCGGTTTGCTGGCCATGGTTTTCTCCTTTCCAATAGGTTGCCATGGATAATCCGTCGGGGACACCGCTGACCACGACGGGCAGGCACTACCGGCATTACCGGTCTCGCCGCGCCTTCCATACACAGGAAGACGCTTCGAGTGGCCCAATATGTCTTTTTACTCGATCCGGGAGGCCTTGTCGGCCCAACCCGGTTCTCGTACATATCCCCCTATTATCGTCCATTTTCCATCCGAAGGCAAGGGGAAAAATCGACTCGTCGGGGGGGGTATCCATTTTTTTATCGCCGCTTCATCTATATGATAGCCGATGGCCGAGTAACTGGATCGGTCCAGGACTCAGAGTACGGAAATGAGTGTTCCATGAACGAGATTCTGTTGCACGCCAGAAGATTTCACGTCGAACGGCGGGAAGTCGACGTGCCCGGCCGGGGAATCGTGAGCCGCGAGTTGGTCGTCCACCCGGGTGCGGTCTGCATTATCCCCCTGCTTGATGCGCAGACCGTCGTAATGATCCGTAATTACCGTTTCTCGGTGGACTCCGAGCTTCTCGAATTGCCTGCCGGTACACTTGAACCGCGGGAGCCGCCCGAGACTTGCGCCGCCCGTGAACTGGAGGAGGAAACCGGCTACCGTGCCGGCCGCCTGGAATACCTGGGCCGGTTTTATACGTCTCCCGGCTTCACCAACGAATTGATGCATTTTTACGTGGCCGGCAATCTGACGGTCGGCCCGCAACGCCTCGATGCCACCGAGCAGATTCGCGTGCAACCCATGGCCGTTGCCGATGCCCTCGCCGCCTGTCACGACGGCCGCATCATCGACGGCAAAACCATCGCCGCCTTGCTCCTTTGGCATGATCGACAGAAAGGCAATCCATGAGTTGGCAAGATCGGCCTTATTCCGATTACGACAGCGGCGGTGGTCGGCCGTCAATGCGCTTGGCTTTTCGTCGTCCAAGTTCCGCCGTAACCTGGCTGCTGATCGCGAATGTTGCGGTTTATTTTCTGGATGCCCTAAGCCGAAACTGGCCGGCATTTTCCTTTCATCATGTTTTCGGCTTGAGCCTGGACGGCCTGAAGTCGCTGATGATCTGGCAACCCGTTACGTATATGTTCTTGCACAGCGGGACTTGGCACCTATTGCTCAATATGCTTGGTCTTTACATTTGCGGCAGTGAATTCGAGCGGTCTTTCGGCTCATCCCGGCTCCTGAAATTCTATTTCTTCTGCGGAATCGTAGGCGGCCTGGCGTACCTGTTCCTTCCCTTGATGTATCCCATTTACGAGGCCGTTCCTCTGATCGGGGCCAGCGGCGCTGTTTACGGCCTCCTGATGGCCGCGGTTATCTTCTTCCCTCATATACAAGTCATTCTTTTCATTTTTCCCGTGCCGATCCGCGTGTTTGGTCTGATCGTGTTGGGGGTCTTGCTGTTAAACATTATTACTCCGGGCGCGGTCCCCAACCTCGGCGGCGAAATCTGCCACATCGCCGGCGCACTGGCCGGCCTGCTGATCTTTTACGCATGGGGCATGTTGCCGGGACGCGGGGGCAGGTCGGCGGCGGATATTGCTCCCGGTTCATCCGAATCGTATTTCACGAAACTCGCCAATCGTCATCGTCAGGGCGCCTGGGAGAAAAAACAGCAGAAAATCGCCGCTCAGCGGGAAGAGGTGGACCGCATTCTGGCCAAGGTCCATGAAGCGGGGCTGGCCAGCCTCACCCACCGTGAAAAGAAGACGTTGGCCAACGCCACCCGTATCCAACAGGAGCAAGATCGCCGTCACGGCCGTACCGACCGCCTTTGACGTCCGTCCTGTTTCCCCTATATTGGAGGAGTTGCGTTAACGAACACCAGCCCGAAGCGCAAGCAAGGGTTATCTGCACCAGCCCGTCCGCCACGGCGGACTAGCAAGGGACAGCCAGCCCGAAGCGCTAGCGAGGGTCCGGGGCGCGATAATGACAAGATTATCTCTTTGCTGATCGCTGAAAACTGATCGCTGATTATTGACAACCGAAAGCTTTCTCATGAACCACGAACAAGCCTATCAAGTGTGTATCAACCCCGACTGCCGGAAACAATTCGGCATCGAGCAAATCGTTTTCAACTGCCCGGATTGCGGCGCGCTGCTCGACGTCGAATACCGCTGGGACCGGGTGGCCGTCCCCAAGGCCCTCGATTTCTTCGAGCATCGCTGGAGCACCAAGGGTCTGCGGGCCGAGGCTCGGCTCGATTTTTCCGGGATCTGGCGGTTTCGCGAACTGCTGCCCTTCGCCCCCAATGACAGCATCGTCACCATCGGCGAGGGACGCACCCTCTTGGAAGAAAACGACCTGCTCGCTCGCGAGATCGGCATGAAACCCGGCCGGCTTTTCCTCCAATACGAGGGGCTTAATCCATCCGGCAGTTTCAAGGACAACGGCATGACCGCAGCCTTCACCCTCGCCCGCATGATCGGCCGCAAACGTATCGCCTGCGCCAGCACGGGCAACACCTCGGCCTCGATGGCCATGTTCGCTCACAAAACCGACCCCCCCATGCAGGGCATCGTGTTCATCGGCTCGGGCAAAATCGCCTACGGCAAGCTCTCGCAAGCCCTGGACTACGGGGCCCTCACTCTCCAGATCGAGGGCGATTTCGACGCCTGCCTCCGCCGCGTCCGCCAGGTGGCCGACAAACTCGGCATTTACCTGATGAACTCGGTCAATCCGTTCCGTCTCGAAGGCCAGAAAGCCATCATGTACCGTGTACTCGAAGCCCGCGGCTGGGATGTCCCCGATTGGATCATCGTCCCCGGCGGCAATCTCGGTAACTGCAGCGCTTTCGGCAAGGCCTTCAAGGAGCTCAAGGAACTCGGCCTGATCAAACGCATCGGGGCTGCAGGCGCCGGAGATCTGCACGGTGGCGAATACCCTTTACGAGCTGTTCGAGAAAAAGAACTTGCGTTGGAACGGCGGCCGCTACGATCAATCCAAGGTTGACGGCCTCTATGCGTCCATGGACGCCAGCCATTACCTGCCACATACCATCGCATCGGCCATCGAGATATCACGGCCGGTCAACCTGCCCAAATCCATCCGCGCCCTGGATATCATGAACGGCCTGGTCCGCGAGGTTTCCGACGAGGAAATCCTCGAATACAAGGCCCTCATCGGCCGCTACGGTTTCGGCTGCGAGCCGGCCAGCGCGGCCACCGTCGCCGGCCTGCACCGCCTGATGGAAGAGCAGATTATTTCACCCGATGAACAAGTGGTCTGCATCCTTACCGGCCACGAACTCAAGGATCCGGACGCCACCGTCAAATACCATACCGGCATCGACATGAAAAAGGTCGCGCCCCCACCTCCGGTCACGCCCACCGGGCGCTGCTCGAACCCCCCCAAGAAAGTCGCCGACGACCTGGAGGCCATCTGCGCCGCCCTGGGAGAAAAGTTGCCCGACTGAGGTCGTCCTTAACTGAACCCTTATGTCTCCCAAGGCGAACAACACATTGCGTTGTTTCGTTGGATACGCGCGATGGTCTACCTTACACGATCGGAACGGCTTTTATATGCGCCGGAAACAATATCTAACAGGATTGACAAATAGCAGGCTAACATGCAACGTCGCCGGTTGGCATGAGTGGGCCCTTGTCCCGCCGCGGCGGGACAAGAGTTTGCCCATGCTTTCCTAAGGTCGCGGAGTAGATCACGAATACTCCCAAAGAAGTCACATTTTCCCATACCACCTTTCCTCGGATAAACTCGATCACGGTCAATGATCGGCCGGACGCTTGTTACCGACCGATTTTCTGGGATAGTATACGAAGTTACCTGGAACGATATCCGGATAAGGATCACTCGACATGAGGAGCCCCGTACGGATGGCCGCGGACGATTTGTTTCGAGAAGAGGTTCTCGAAGCTCGGGCGATGCCCGAGGAGCGAAAACTGGCCCTCGGACTGGAGTTGTTCGACCGCGCCCGGGCCTTGATGTTGGCCGGCATCCGAACTCAATACCCCGAGGCCGACGAAGACGCCGTTCATGAGATTCTCGTCCGGCGGTTACAAATCGCCCGCGAATTGGAGTCTCTGCCGTGACCGGTACCGAGCGGATTACATCCTTCATCGACGCGTTGAATGCCGCCGGTATTCCGTACATGATCACCGGCTCCCTGGCCTGTAATCTGTACGGGATTCCACGCTCGACCCAGGATGCCGATTTCGTGGTCCAACTTGACCCATCCGCCCTGCAACGTCTGGCCACTCTGTTGGCCCCCGCCATAACCCTTGATCCGCGGGTTTCATTTGAAGCCGTAACCATGACCACGCGGTATGCTTTTCATTGTCGGGATCATGAATTCAAGATCGAATTGTTTTTGCTCAGTCCGGACGCCCACGATCAGGAACGTTTTCAGCGCCGCGGCCAGAGTCATCTTGAAGGTCGATCCGTCAGCGTGCCCACCGCGGAAGACGTGATCATAACCAAGCTACGTTGGATTCAGCGCTCACCGCGTTCCAAGGATATTCAGGATGTAATGAATATCCTCGCCGTTCAGGGGGATCGTCTCGATTGGGCTTACATCCGTCGCTGGTCTACCGAACACGGCACCTTAAGCCTTCTCGATGATCTGCGCGGGCGAATTCCTCCGGTTTGAACTCACCGGGTTGATTGGAACTGTTTACCGTGGTCGAAATTCCCGGAAATGCGCGCGGACAACAGGTTTCCCAGGTTGGCGGCTGCGCCGCGACCCCGGGTTGGTATATGCCATGCCGTTGGTATTGATCATGATGTGCATCCAAGACAGTGCGGTAAAGAGGGATTCGGTTTACTTGGAAATGTCGGCGTTGAATTTCGCGGCCGAAAAAGCACGGGCAAACCCTTGTCCCGCCGCGGCGGGACAAGGGCCTGCCCATGCCACCCGCGGTCACTCTCCATCGTGGCGAGCAATAGCTCGCCCTACATCTGCCCATGCCTCCCGCCGTTTCAGGGCATGGGAATCCCGCCGGTTTTGTATCGGGATAGGAATCTCGATACGGCAAAGATACGGCAAAAGGAAATCATCCTCTCCGCGTATATCCCCGATCAATTCCGGGGCGCAAAGGCTACCGCCGCGAATCGGCCGGGTTGATGGTAATCATCGAACGTGGGCGACAAGGCGTGCCGCTCGCCGGACTTCCAGCCCTTGCGGCGCTCGGCCTCGGATTCCGGCATGCGGAAGGTCCGCACCGATCGATAGATATTGATCCCCCAGGTCTGGCCGGGACGAGCGACGGCTGATAGCGAGGTATAGGGAATCCGGGCCTCGGCGCTCCAGAAATCCTTGCCCTTGTGCACCTTGCATTCCCACGGCTCGTTAAAGATGCTGAAATTGAAAAACTGCCCCTCGGCCATGACGCCGTTCGTCGAACAGGCGAATTGGAGATATGTCTGTTTATCGTGATTGCTGTCGATGAAGAACTCAAAACTCTCGCTCTCAAAGACCTCATAGGTATCGCGTTGCACGGCTATCTCCGTCAGAAGATCCATGTCCGGCTCGACCGCCTCGACGGCGAAATAAAGGGCGTCATCTCCGTAACCGATGCGTACATAGGTTTCTTTTTCGTTCGGTTCGTCGTTCAGGTCTTTCAGAGGCCCTCTGCGTTCGGCCTTTTTCCAGGCTGCCTCGTCTGGAACGCCGTCCATCGTGATGTTTTCCACATAGGGGGCCTGATAGACCGCGACCGGCCCTTTCTGTTCCTGCTCGTACCAGGAGGGAATGTATATTTTGCGTTTGATGCGCGGGCCGTCGGGCACGTCCTTCAAGGCAATCCGGGCTTCATTGTTGCCCTCATAAATCTCCTCAATCGTATCGGCCGCATCGGCTACCACCCGGACCTGCTCGGCTTTCGCGCCGATACGCCAGGGCATCTCCACCATGACACTGCTGGGTACCATGTCGCGAGGCCGGGCCAGTATGTCAATGGTCTGTTCGCCGATGAAGGCTCCTCCCGGAAGCTCTTCCGCCCGAATCGTCACCTGCCGTGCATCCTCCGTGCCGATATTATGCACGCGGATTTTGAGGGTGGCGGCCTTCCCCGGTTCCGGGGCCGCCGGGACCGCGAAAATATCCCGGCCGCAAACCGCCACATCCGCCCGCGAGGTCCATTCCGGCCCCTTGGCGATCTGCCGGATTTCCAGGATGTATTCGGCGGCCGGTCGCAATTCGAAATCCACCTTGGAACCGCGATTCAGGACCGCTTGTCGCTCCCAGACCGATTCATCCACCACATCATCGCCGTTGGTATCGATGCCCAAGGTCAATTTGTAGGTACCGGGGAGCAACTCGAACAGTTGCACCCCCAAAGAGCGTTCTCCTTCGCCGGTATTGCAGCAAAGGGCCTTGAAGCGGTCGGCCGCATGATCGAGCAAGACCACGGCCAGTTCGTAATTGCCGTTCAACCAGCGACAAGACGGCCAGGGCAGGTCCAGTCCGTCACTGCCACCATGATAGAGGGCGGGATAACCATGCGGTTCACGAAGCGGGTCGAGATATTTGCGCGCCCGATAGTTATCCGTGGAGCTTTGGATGTTGATGGTTTGGATCTCTTCCAAGGCCATTGTCGCGTTTCGTGTCGCTTGCTGCCCGGCCTGCAAAGCGGTCTCTCTTGTAGGTACCGGAGGCTCGCCCCACCAGCGATCGAATTGACGATCACCGGTGACCCATCGATACAACTCCGGCAAGCCACGGCCGCTTATCCGCGCCTTGTAATTCTCCCAAGCATAACGCGTTTCCTCCGGTTTCTGGCCTTCCTCGGGGGGTACGCGCTGGTCATACCAGTCCGGCCACATGACGCCACGCGGCGTGTTCTCCGGTGTCGCGGTCCCGAAAAACTTCAACGTCTCCCGCAGCGGCAACAGAAATTCCGGATCGCCGGTCAGCATGTAATTCATCACCAGGGCCTGATGCAGGCGGATCATGTACCACGGATTCAAATGTAACGAGCGTCCCGAAGACGCCGAATTCCACCAGGTTTTGGTCAAACCGCCCGCCTCGTCCGTTTCGTAGACAATTTCACCCGGCAACAGGCCGAAAGGTTTGCCCCATTTCGTTTCTTTCGCGTGATGCACCCAGGCCCGGCCCCACTCGACATAGTAATGGGCCAGATCAGGATCCCGGTTGTACCACAGCAGATGCATCATCGGGATCGTACCCCGTGCTCCGATGGTGGCGTCGGTGGCAAAATACGAATAATCCCGAATTTCCCGCGAACCGAACCAGTTACTACGAAAAAGCCGATGACCCTTGCGATTGATGCCAGTCCATTTCTCGATGTGCTTGGCGGCCGTCATCATGCGTTCGATCAGGATCGGATTGCCAAAATCCGGGAAGGTCAAAAGCGGCTGGGTATAGCTTGCGGGTTGAGCGTTATGACACGCATCGCCCGCCCTGGCCGCATAGCCGTCCTGCACCTCGTCCACGTACCAGACCCAATCCATCGCCCGATGCAGGGAATCCATCACCCGTTGATCGTCGGCGGCATAGATGAGCATCGGCCATCCGTCATAAAACTCGCAATCGTCATCCAGCCCGAATCCGAAACTTCCGTCGGCGTTCTGCCGATCGATCCAGTGATAGACCACTTCGGACAGGGCTTTTAACCCTCGGCACTCGGCCACGGCCCATTCCGGGGGTGCCGCCTTAGCAAACGTCAAACCGATCATGGTGGAAAACAACATCCCAAAAATGTGTGTCCGGTTCATTGAAAGTTCCCATCGGTAAGCTGAATTCCTATCATTCCATTCCTGATTCCACACCTATTATTTTGAGGGGTATGGAATCGATCCTTACCTTAACCCATCCATTGTGGCATTTCGAGGGCAGGTTGTAAGCGGGTCAGTTACTTTGATTTCGGAAGTTCGGTTCATTCTGCTTTGCAGCATGGCGTGGTTTTTACGAATGGTTACGCTGGCCGCGTGATTTGGGCCGAAGGCTTTTTCGTAAATGCGCTGCGCCTGTCCGTACAGCGTCTCCGCGTCGGCATACTTTTTTACCTGAACAAGCAACAGCGCGTAATTGTTCAGCATGGCCGCCTTGGCGGGATGATCGGGGCCAAGCTGTTTTTCGGCCATTTGCAGAGCTTGACGATACAGCGGTTCCGCCTCGGCATGACGACCGCTAAGCCGATAGACCTCGGCCAGAGCGTTCAGCGTCGCGGCCACGTCGGGATGATCGGCGCCACAGCACCGCCGACGGATGGACAAGGCGCGTTGGAGCAGTTTCTCGGCCTCCTCGTGGCGTTTCTGTCGACGATAGAGGGCCGCCAGGTTGGCCATATCGACGGCGGTGGAGGGATGTTCGGGACCGAGCGTTTCCTCGTCGATGGCCAGGGCTTTTTCATAAAGCACCTCGGCCTTGTCCAGTTCGCCACGATTCTTGTAGAGCAAAGCGAGATTATTGACGACCGCCGCCACCTCCGGATGTCGGGGGCCATAATGCTCGCGACGGATTTCGAGGGCCCGGACCAGGAGCAACTCCGCCTCGTCGTAGCGGCCGAGAACGCGGCAGACCTCACCGTAGCCGTTGAGACTGTTAGCCACATCGAGATGGTTTCGCCCCAAGGCCCGTTCGCGAATGGCCAAGGCTCGTTGAAGTAACGGTTCAGCGGTGGCATAGCGGCCTTGCCGCCGGTAGAGATACGCCAGGTTGTTCAGGGCGGTAGCCACGTCGGGGTGGTCGCGGCCCAAGGCTTTTTCATAAATGGCAATGGCTCTTTGATACAGGGGTTCGGCGGCATCGTCCTCGCCTCGATCACCGTGCAGGGTAGCCAGGTTGTTCAGGGTAACGGCCACATGCGGATGCTCCGGTCCGAGAGCTTGCTCACGAATGTTCAAGGACCGTCCGTATATCGGTTCGGCCTCATCGTAGCGGCCGACGTTGCGGTAGTATTCGGCCAGATTGTTCAGGCTGGTCGCTAATCGTAAATCAAACGGCCCAAAGGTTTCGGCCAACTGGACGGTGGTTTTCATCAGCCGTTCGGTCTGCGGGTATTTTCCCTGAGTGAAATACAGGACACCCGCTTCATCGCAGGCCTTCCAAAGCGCATCGAGGGGCTCACCCGATTCGCCAAGCTGCAATCTTATTAAAACAGGTTGCCCTTCGATTGGCTCGCCGAGGGGATCCGCTTCCGCTGGTTCGGCGCGACAGGCAGGGTCCGCTCCCCGGTGGTTCCGATCCTGTTCCTCGGGTTCTTTTTGTTCTGGCGTCATCTTTTCCCGACCGGGCGCTTCACTCATCGGCTCGCACGACGAGCCGATATGCAATGCGAAAACCAGTATAGCCCGGCGGATTCGATACTTCCATCACGAATCGTGACGATGACGGGTAACGAGGATGTGGGCCTGGCGGGTGGGTTCGGGCAGGCGGTAGCGGCCGACGCAAGCCATTACAACCCGGACGGCATCATCGAGGGTCATCCGGTGGCCACAACTGACGAAAACCGGCTTGACACCCGGGCGGGTGCGAAGAACGACACCGACAATCTCTCCTTGGTCGATAAGCGGGCAGGATCGGCCAGCTTGGGCAGGCGGATTATTATGTTGGCCGCAAAGCCTACTTTTGGCGCAGCCGATGGTCGGGCGATCCATCAGCAAACCAACGTGAGCGGCCAGTCCCATACGCCGGGGATGGGCTACGCCGTGGGCATCGAAGATAAAAACGTCCGGCTCCTGCCTGAGTTTGCGGATAGCGGCCAGAACGGCCGGTGCTTCCCGGAAACTCAGCAGTCCCGGCACGTAAGGAAAACGGGTTTGCCGCCAGGCCAAGGCCTGTTCAATCACGCAGGCCTCTTGCATATCGTAGAGAACCACGCCACCAAGGCATCGGCGGCCATCAGTACTGAACGCAAGATCGGCCCCGGCTACGAGGCGGATCGACGTTGGCAGGGACTCATGGCGAATCCGCTCGGCGAGGCGTCGCTGAAGGCGAACAGCCGCCCGTGGCGTTATGGACCAACGGTGTAGAGGCGAAGGCAGTTTCATGAATTTGGACAACGGGTTCGTGAATTTGCTCGTCGTTTGGGCCGCATCACATACAGGAGCGTTAGCATGGCCGGCCCACCGGGTTCGGGAGCATGGTGTCCGATTTCCAGATCGTCCAGGCCGAAATCCTCTCCGGCCTGAACCTCCAGGCAAATGCCACGAATTTCCTCATCCCAAGCCCGCATACCCACCCAACGACGAAAACCGTTGATCGCGACCGGTGGGATGGTACAAGATGTATCTCTGACCGTCCCCCGTACGGTCAGCCGCGCGGATGATTCCAATCCCATAAGCACAAAACCCACGCTGCTAATCGGATCGATCATCTCGATAAATAACCGCGTTGCGCCATTACGCGACGCGCTGACGCTCACGGCGATCGGTTCCGATATGGGAAGAACACCGGCAACCGATCCTTTTCGAGCCTGGACACTGGCGGAAATGGGCGCCACGACAAAATAGAAACCGCCAAGATCCTGCACGCTGAGTTCCTGCCCTTCCGAGCAATCGTCGAAATCGTGCCGGGTCCGATTCAGCGGGGCAACAGCTTGCATGTAATGGGATGGCTTGGCGACGGCCCCGGAGTTGTTCGCGTTGCCGACCCAAAAATTCACGGACGCCGTGACCGGTGGACCCGGCAAAAGCAGGAACATCAGTAACAGACCGCGAGAAAATGGCGACCGGATAATGTTTGCGGAATGGAGAGGATACATAAAGCAAAAGACCGGAAAAGAAGGTCAGGCAAAGATTCATACCGTGGGGAATAGCGCGCGCAAAGCAACCCCTGCATCTCCGCCATCCATTTAAGGCAATGTTGGGTTAAGAACCTTGACGCGAAAAAAAAGAGAAGCGTTTGCCACGCCTCTCTTCCCCAGCTTCTTTCCCGATTCTCTCTCGCTTCTTTCCGATCCTTTTTCGCTTCTTTCCCTAAGCTCTGCTTCTTTCCTCTTTCGCTTCTTTCCCTGAAACTTCAGTGCTTCCTTACTTCTTCGCACCCTCTCATCGATCCATGTGGGTGAAGCCGGGGTAGTACCTACATGAACCTGGAATCGATTATACAATATCCGTGACAGGATGCAAGGCCAAAAATGAGCCGATCTAAAAAAAATCTCCATCGCTTATTGGGCGCGAAAACAACCCATGTTATCGATCTTATGCTTTTATTTCATAAATACTTATGCCTCGTCATGGATTTTCCTGCGATTCATGGTGCATAACAAACCGGTGCCCTAGCTGAAAATACCGAATAACCGTAGCCACGGCCAGAACGGAGGCGGTCCACCATAGAACGACCGGTAATCTCTTCAAGGATTGTGGCAAATCCGGCGCAAGGAGAATGGCAATAATCATGAGCAATTGGGTCAGGGTACACCATTTACCGACTTTGCGTGGGTCGATATAGATTCGCGAAGTCGAGAAATAAATCACGCAAAAGCCGAGAACAACGATCAGATCCTTGCCTATGGCAATGATCGCAACCTCGGCGGGCAGCAAAGCCCCTTTGACGTGGGTACCTTGATGGGCGAGCAGGATCACCGAAAAAAAGATGAGTATCTTGTCGGCCAGTGGATCGAGGATTTTCCCGGCGGCGGATTCGGCGTTGAGCTTGCGAGCCAGGTAGCCGTCGAGCCCATCGGTAACGGCCATGACCGCGAAAATAACCAAGGCGGACCAACGGGCCCAATTCGACCAGACGGGATCCTGCAAATGCATCAAAACCATCACGAAGGGAACCACCAGTATGATACGAGTCAGGGTTACGCGATTGGGCCATGAGATTTTGTACATACCGGTTGATCGCTTTCAACATGCGTTACAGGACGATCGTCATCCGGTCACCCCATGAACGGAATTGCCCTCCGACCGCCCTGCCCGTGCCATTTCTTGACACTCCCCTTGGCAAAGCATATACAGGGGGCGAGGCGGGGGCAAGGCAAGAAAACCGGCCGTCGATCATACCTGGAGAGTTAGCGATGCGGATAGTGGATCTGAAAGAGGTGGAAGGTCGAACTTATCCGGCCCGGCGACGAACGCAGAACCTGGTCGGCGGGGCCTCGCCGATCAAGTGCGCGAACTTCTGCGTAGGCTTCGTTACCCTGGAACCGAAAGGCGGACAGGTGCCGTGGCATAATCAGGAGCAGGAAGAGGTCTATTTTGTCATCGAGGGTACGGGGCAAATGTGTGTCGGGAATCGGATGCAAACGATGACCGGCGGGCAGATCGTGGAGATACCGCCGGGCGAGTTTCATCAGATCACGAATATCGGCGAAACCCCCTTGAAGATGATCTACGTTTATGGACCGGCCGGCGATGTCGCCCACTGGCGCCAGGAACTGGAAGGCACGCTCCCCAAGGCGGGCGCGGAGGCCCCCCCGCTGCCGGCCGGCGCCTGGCCGCAATGCACGGAGAAGCCAAGAGCATAATTCGGGAGGAAGGATTCTATTTCGATGTCGGGCATTCAGACGCACAAAGTCGGCATTATCATGAACGGCGTGACCGGGCGCATGGGTACCCACCAGCATCTCGTCCGCTCCATTATGGCCATTCGCAAGCAAGGCGGGCTGCGGATTTCGGATGACGAGATCATCATGCCCGACCCACTGCTGGTAGGACGTAACGCGGCCAAACTCGAAAAGCTGGCCGCTTGGGCCGGAGTGGAGAAGTGGAGCACCGATGCCGATGCGGCCTTGGCCGACAAACAATACCCAATCTACTTCGACGCCCAGACCACCGATCGCCGCGCCGAATGGGTCAAGAAGGCCATCGCCGCGGGCAAGCATATTTATTGCGAAAAACCCACCGCCCTATCGACCAAGGATGCCCTCGAACTGCATACCTTGGCGGAAAAAGCCGGTATCCGACACGGCGTGGTCCAGGATAAACTTTGGCTGCCGGGCATCATGAAGCTCAAAATGCTGATCGATATGGGCTTTTTTGGACGGATTTTCGCGGTCCGTGGAGAGTTCGGCTATTGGGTATTCGAGGGCGACACCATCCCCAGTCAACGCCCCTCCTGGAACTACCGCAAGGAAGACGGCGGCGGAATCATTTTCGACATGCTCTGTCACTGGCGTTATGTGCTGGATAACGTGCTCGGCGCGGTGCGCTCCGTTTCATGTCTGGGAGCCACGCATATTCCTCGGCGCTGGGACGAGCATGGTCAACCTTACACCTGCACGGCCGACGACGCGGTTTACTCCACTTTTCTACTGGATGGGGATATCGTCGCCCATTTTAACTCCTCCTGGTGTGTACGCGTTCGCCGGGACGACCTGTTAACCATCCAGGTGGACGGAACCAAGGGGTCCGCGGTGGCCGGTTTGCGCCAGTGTCTGATCCAGCCCTCGGCGGCCACGCCTGCGCCCGTATGGAACCCGGACATCGATAGTCCGTTCAACCATTTCGATGCCTGGTCGCCGGTGCCCACGAATATGAAATACGACAACGCCTTTAAGGTACAATGGGAGCTTTTCCTACGGCATGTGGTCAAGGGTGAACCTTTCCGTTGGAACCTCCTGGAAGGAGCCAAGGGCGTGCAATTGGCGGAGTTGGGCTTGGAATCGTGGCGGAAACGCTGCTGGCAGGACGTGCCGGATCTGGTTTAATCTGAACGCCCTTTTCACGAATCCGGAACCATTCAGGCATCGAAGCAATTTGGCCGGAAGATAAATAAGGCCGAGGGTCAGGCATGCAGGTGATCTGGGGTATTGAGTCGGCGAGGTTTTCGGGGGTCGTGCTGACTATTGGCAATTTTGACGGGGTACACCGAGGGCACCAAGTGATTCTGGCGACGGCTCGTGGGCGAGCCGACCGGTCCGGGAATCAACTGGTGGTGATGACTTTCGATCCCCACCCGTCCGCGGTATTGAAACCCGAACATGCTCCCGAGGCCATTACCCCCCTTCCGGAAAAACTACGATGCCTGGAGGCGGCCGGGGCTGACGTGGTCGTTGTCGTCCGCGCCACACCAGATTTTCTTGGCATTTCCGCGGAGGATTTTATAACGCGGGTCATTCTGGAGCGTTTCGCGCCCGTCGCGGTCGTGGAAGGCGCGTCCTTTGGTTTTGGTCGGCGACGTCAGGGCGATGTGAACACATTACGCGAGGCCGCCGCCCACAACGGTTTTGAGGTGGAGGTCGTCGAGCCGATCAGCATCGCTCTTGGCGGACATACGGATACGATCATCTCCAGTTCGGTTGTTCGGCATTTATTGGCTTGCGGCACGGTCGGCCAGGCAGCCTTGTGCCTGGGGCGGCCCTATCGCTTGTTTGGTTGTGTCGTCAAGGGAGTCGGTCGCGGCCGCCAATTGGGTGTGCCGACGGCCAATATCGGCGTCGAATCCCAGCTTATCCCGGCCGAAGGGGTTTACGCTGGCCGGACCGAACTTGATGGCCGAGTCCTGCCGGCGGCGATCAGCGTTGGTCGAACACCGACTTTTGACGGGACTCAACTCATCGTTGAGGCTCATTTTCCAGGATTCGAAGGCAATTTGTACGGTTCACATGTCCATGTCGATTTCCTGGCCTGGCTCCGAAGGCAGGAAAAATTCGGTACATCCGAGGTTCTGTACCGACAGATTCAGCAAGACATCACTCAAGCTTGCGAGGTTCTCGATGTTTATCCCAATCATCCGAAATTGAATGTTATCCGCTAATACCTCTCGAAAACCGGTGTAAAATTCCATAACTTGTTGTATTACAATGCATTATGACATTTTCGTCTTCCATGAGAGCCCTTGATGATGGGGTTTTTGACCATACCAGGGCCATTTTTAGCTTTGCATGTCCGTGATTTGTCTGCTAGACTTCCGGCACCTGGCGTTGGATGGTCTGAAACCGTACCGTAGCCTTCGTCGGCGCGGGCGAGGGGAGAATCGCCGGGCGTTGACCAATTTACGGAGTTTATACAGTGTTGATGGAAGAATACGAAAAGCTGAAGAGACTTGTTGAACAGGCTTATGACGACGTGGCCAAAGCCCAGGGGGGCAACAAGGCGGCCGGCACCCGGGTTCGCAAGATGATGCAAGACATCAAATCGGCGGCCCAGGAAGTACGTAAAAAAGTCTTGGAAGTGCGATCAGATAGCTAAGCCGGCCCCTTGCTTTCGGGCTAATGGGCTGGTCTGCTCCCTCCCCTGCATTGTTTTCCAGCACACGGCCTAGCCGGTCCTTGGACAACGGCGAGATAATCAAATGCGCCTATTCCGGCGTAAGCATCATTCATCATTGAGGTATATGTATGGCCGCTACCGCGTTTCTCGATTTGAACTCGATTGACCTAAACCAGGTCGTGGCGACCAAAGAGCAGATTTACCAGCGTCTGCCTCATCGCTACGAGTTCATGCAGCTTGATCGGATTATCTATTTCGACAAGGAGCAACAGTTGGCCGTCGCCCTGCGGGAAGTGCGCGAAGACGAATTCTGGGTCAGAGGTCACATCCCCGGTCGGCCTCTACTGCCCGGGGTATTGATGCTGGAAACCGCGGCCCACGTCGCCTCTTATTGCACTCAGGAGATTCGGCCGGACACCCGTTTTCTGGCTTTCGGTGGCGTGGAAAACGTCAAATTTCGCGGCACGGTTCAGCCTCCGGCCAAGATGTATTTCATTCTCAAAATGGTGGAATGTCGCCCACGTCGAACCATCGGGGACGCACAAGGTTTCGTGGACGGCAAGCTGATGTTCGAGGCCCGGATCATCGGTCTACCCATCTAAGCGAGTTACTCGCGGCGGATGGGCCAGGGTCACGGCAGAATCACTTCCGTCGTGACCCGCACGCCACCGGGCTGGGTATCGTCCAGATCGAAAGTATAAACAACCAATGACTCGCAGGGATAATCCGCGCCTTGCAGAGTGACCACGCCGGAGGCCCAAGCGGTGATATGCGTGCCCGCATCCTCGGCATCGAGAGGTCTATCGGAAAATATGATCCCGGCTTTTTTCGCGCCGGTTTTTTCGTCCACAAGAGGCCGCAGGGCTTCGGGATATACCGGAGCGCCACCGGTCGTCTTTTCGATTTCGTATTTTTCGATGATCTCGACAAGGGCGGTATCACCCACCCCGATGGCTCGGCCGCACCAGAAGCCGTAGGTTTGGCTGACACTATTTCGTTCCAAACGATAATTTGAATCCGGGTCGATATAAAACTGCTCGAATTGGATGGTAAAGGCCAGAGGCCCCTCTTGATCCGTATTCAAGGGATCATAGGTTCCGAAGGTAAAGATGGCCCGATAGGGGGTATTGTTCACGAAGCTCATCTGGATATAGGACCGTTGGCCGGGAACCGTCCCGCCAAGCGTCTCCGTATTGTTGAACCAGAAATCGATGGGGTTCATGGTGGATCCGCATCCTCCACCGGCAATCAGCAGCAACAACCAAGGCCAACTCGCCCGGAAGGACGCCAGACCGTTCATTTTATTGGACATGGGACTTGTACTCCCTTCGCTTGTATCCCTGAATTCTAGGATATCCGGAAAGTCCGGCAAAGTCCGGTCGGGTTAAGCAGCATATCCGATACGCTTCCGACTCTATTCCTCCACGCGCATCGATATCCATGATAACCGCCGACGACACCCGTCTCGAATGAATCGGCTGGTTGCTCGGACGATCTTGAGCTATGCGTCAAGCGGACCTCACCCTACGCCCGTCCGGCCGATCGCCGGGGCGGCGGTTCAGGCCTTCTCCAGGTCGGCGATCGTGGTTTGTTCGAGAAAATCGCGGAGTTGCCCGATCACCGGTTTCCATTTGTCATGGAGGGCACAGGGGCTTTCGTCGGAACAGCGGCTCTTGCCGAACGGACAACGGCGCATGGCCAACAGGTCGTCGAATGGCCGGATGACATCGATCAGCTTGATGGTATTACTCCTGCGCCGGAGGCGGAACCCGCCACCGATGCCTCGGTTACTGCTTAATACGCCGGCTCGGACCAGGTCGCGCAGAACCTTGGATAGATATTTGGCCGGAACCTTCCCGGAAACCGCTATCTCCTTGGCCAGGACCGGACGCGTATCGGAAACGCGGGCGATGGCGACCACGGCTCGCAAGGCATATTCGGCGGTTTTGCTGAACAACGATAGAATCCCGTAGTAAAATCAACAAATCGATCGACAAGTCAGGATAATGGATTATCCCAAGGCAAGCAAACCGGCCAATGAAGGTGATCAGGCATCCAGGTTGGACCGGGGGGCCGGCATGAGGCGCATAACCTCCTCCCGGACCTTGCGGGCGGTCAAGCCAAGAGTTTTAAGGGCACGTTGGGCCACGCAGCCCTTTTCCGCCAAGAGGCCCAGCAATAAATGCTCGGTACAGACATTCTTACTGCCCAGACCACGGGCCTCCTCGATCGCCTTGGCCACGACATTCTTGAAATGGGGACTACCCGGCAACCGGCCGAAAACCCAGGTATCTTCCAAGCTGGCCTTGATCAACTTATCCACTTCTTCCTTTATGCGATCCTCATCCAGATGGCATTGATGCAGAATTTGGGCCCCGACGCCGGTACCTTCGCGAGCAATCGCCAGTAGGACATGCTCGGTGCCCACGTATTCCTGTTCGTATTCCCGGGCAATCTGGTTGGCGATTTTCACCACACGGTCAACGCGAGGACTGAGTTTTTCCATGGAACAGGGTTCCTTGCCATAGGGGACCAATGCGATTTCGTATCATCCCTATCTCACGACATAGTTATAACCAAGGCTCAGTAGAGCTACAAGGATCGAGGCCACCAGCGTAATCTTGATCATTTTCAGCCGATTGGCAATCTCCCGATCGCGCCATTCAGCCAAACGCTGGTCGATTTCATCGAGTTTCCGGTCGATGCGAGCCTCGATTTCATCCATCTTGGTCCGAATGTAATCGTCGGCGGCGCCTTTAAGACGCCGGGCGATACCACCCACCACGCCTTCCTCGGAAATATCTTCCTTAAGCGACGGCGTACCGTCGGCTTCCGGTAAAAAGCGATATTCCTCGTCCTGAGGATGTTTCGGACCCGAGACAACCTTGCTGATTAAGGCACCAACAACCCGTCGGCGTTTCCGACGCAGACGGTCAAGAATCGGCTCGTAGGCGCGGATGCGGGCCTCGATTTCAGGGCGTGGCTCACCGGTATAAAGCGGAACGTCGCGCAAACGGGCGTAGGCGATCAATCCGCGATCGCTGAGATTCTCGAAGCTCATTTTTCCGATGGTGGCGATTTCCTTGACCAGTTGTTCCTTGCTGGCGGATTG
>CAZXSA010000012.1:0-40044 GCA_964642815.1 uncultured Planctomycetales bacterium
CGAGCCCCTCAGCCAGCCCCCGAGGTGCGAAGAATCCCCTATTCATCAGGGCTGGACCCCAAGCTAACGGACCGATACGGGCTACGCTCCGGACGGAAACCAAGCCCGCGTCTTCAGGCAGATTCGCACCAGCATCAACATTATCGGTACCTCGATCAATACCCCGACCACGGTGGCCAGGGCCGCCCCGCTCGACAGGCCGTAAAGCATCGTCGCCGTCGCAATGGCGACCTCGAAGTGATTGGACGCCCCGATCATGGCCGACGGGGCCGCATCCTCGTAACTGAACTTCAGCAGCTTCGCCGCCAAATAGGTTACAACGAAAATCAGCACCGTCTGCACGGATAAGGGAATCGCAATCCAAAGAATCGTCAGCGGGTTGCCGAGAATGGTTTCACCCTTGAAGCTGAACAGCAGTACCAGGGTCGCCAGCAAAGCGACGATCGATACCGGGGTCAGCACATGCAGGAACCGGGACTCAAACCACGGCATTCCTTTGGCCTTGATGATCCACTTGCGCGAGAAGTAACCCGCCACCAGAGGCAAGGCAACGTAGATGGCGATGGACAGCAGCAAGGCCTCCCACGGCACGGGCATGCGATTGATCCCCAACAGCCAGCCGCCCAGCAGGCCGTAGAGCACCAGCATGGTCAGCGAGTTGATGGCCACCATGATCAACGTGTGGCCCTGGTTGCCCTTAGCGAGGTAGCCCCACATCAGCACCATCGCGGTGCATGGCGCGATGCCCAGAAGGATCGCCCCCGAGATGTAAGAACGCCAAAGCTCGACTTGCGCGCCGTCCTTGAGCGTGTCCATGCCTGGCATGAGGTCGCGGAACACATAACCCAGGAAGAACCAGGCTATGGCGAACATGGTGAAGGGCTTGATCCCCCAGTTCACGATGAGCGTAAGCAACACGGGCTTGGGACTCTTTCCGGCTTTGATGACTTCGGCGAAGTCGATCTTCACCATGATCGGGTACATCATGAAAAACAGGGCGATGGCGATGGGGATCGACACCACCGGGGCGTCGTTGACATAAATCGCCATCGCGTCCAGCGATTGGGCCACGCCCGGGGCAAGCTTGCCCAGGACAATTCCGCCAACGATGCACAACGCCACCCAGATCGTCAGGTACTTCTCGAAAACGTTCAGCCCTTTAAGTTGCTTATCCATAACGGGTTTCCTTGCCCTGGAGAGTTATTTCTTTTTCGCCAACGATCCCGGCAACTTCTCCATGTATTGTCTGATTGCATCCCGCGCACGGCGGCGGCAATCCAGAACTTCCGCTTCCGTTTTCGCTCCCTTGGCCATCCTGGGTGGATCATCGAAATCCACGTGTAGCACTTTTGCCTGGCCGGAAAATGTCACGCTCTTCATCTCGTTCATGATTTCGTTTTGAGGGCATATATTTTCACGCTGGCGGCATACTCGTTCACGTCATAACCTTCCAGCACTTTGGCCAGATCATCATGCAGGGAAGAAGTCTTGTCGGCCTTTGGAGCGCTTCCGCAACAACAGGATGTCTTGGCGGTGACCCGGCCGCCACCCTTCGTTGCGGTGGAACAACAGGATGTTTCCACCTTCGCGTAGGCGTTCAGGTCCGCGCCACTGTCCACGATCTGAACATGGGTGAAACCGGCCTCCAGCAGGTAACGTCGATAATCCTCGATCATGATCGCGCCGGCGATGCAACCGACGTACGCCGGCAGATCGTCGGCCAAGGCGGCCGGCAGGGGTTTCTTCAAAGCAATATCACTAACCGCGAGCCGTCCACCCGGCTTAAGTACGCGGATGGCCTCGGCGAAAACGGCCGGTTTGTCCGGGGCCAGGTTGATGACGCAGTTGCTGATGACGCAATCGACCGAGGCGTCGGGCAGGGGCAGTTCGTCAATGGTCGCCAGATGGAACTCCACGTTAGCCGGTGAACCGTTTCGCGCGGCGTTCCTGCTCGCCAGCTCGATCATTTCCGGGGTCATGTCAATGCCGATCGCCTTGCCGGTCGGCCCGACCTTGGTCGCGGCCAGAAACACATCCATACCGCCGCCGCAACCGAGATCCACCACCACCTCGCCGCTTTTCAAACCGGCCAGGGCAGTTGGATTACCGCAAGAGACGCCCAAGTTGGCTTCGGCGGGGATGGCCGCCAGTTCCTCCGGCGTATATCCAAAGGCCTGGGCCACTTCGCGCACGCCAGCCTGCGCACCGGACAACCCACTATCGGCCAGTAGACCATACTTGGCCTGTACCGCTTCGGTTATCTTGTTCTTCATCATTACGATCCCTCATAATCCGTACGAACGCGAATCAAGGTCGAGCCCCATCGGTTAGCGGTCAATCACCCCGTGTATTCATAATTTCCATGATCACACAGAAAGCCATATTCACAACTGGGCACAATCCATACATCCCCGCGCCGGTTCTATGGATGACCTTCGGCTGGCAACGATGAAGCCGTCGCCGCGGAACTCTCCGGCGTACCGGAGTCGAGCAGTTTGGTTAATAGCGGGATCCAGAAATCTTCCTTGTTGCGACACAACAAGGGTACGGAGCGGCCGTTTAGAAACAGGGTCGGCGTCTGTGTCACGCCAAGCTGATGCCCCAAATCAATGTCCTGCGCGACTCGACTTCGGACCGCGTCACCTTGCATATCCGTCATGAAACGTTCAACGTCCATGCCCAGCAACGCGGCAAGGGCACCATAATCGAGCGACCACATCTCCTCCGAGCGGGCCAGGATTTCATCGCGCATCCGGAGGAACAATGGGTCGCCTCCCTGCAAGCGCGCGGCCTCGAGGGCAAAGGCGGCCGCGCAGGAATACGTATGCATATTGACCTCGAAATACGGATTGCATTGGTTGCTCAAGGGATAATGCTTGAACACCACGCGGAACCGATCGTCGAATAGCGGCTTGACCTTTTCGCCCAGAAAGGCCTCGAATTTCCTGCATTCCGAACATTCCATATCGCTGAACACGACCAGGACAGCCGGTGGATCCTCCTGTCCGTCAAACGCGGGATCAACCGATCGCGGATCGATCGGCTTCTTGTCCTGATCCCAATACATGGCCGCCAAAAGACCCGGATTGGCCCTGGTTTCATCGAGAATGGCATTCAATACCCGGGCCTTGGTGACCTGGAGTTGCGCCGCGGTGGCGGCCACGCACGCCAACCACAACGATATCCCCATCCCGAGAGTTACCAAGGCCAGACGAGGGGTAGGATGGATTACGCTTGGATGCCCCGAGAGCATGGCATCTCCCTTTGTATTCAGCGTTGCTGGTTTGGCCCGGCGCCGCCGGGGCCACATGAGCAGCAAAATGATCAGCAACGCAAAGTTGATACCATGGACCATCATGCAACCCGGGCACCAGGCTTTTACGGTGCGGGCCATGAGCATCATGAATCCGGCGGAACCGATACAGCCCAGGAAAACGAGCAGGCACGGCAACAGATGCCATAACCGCCCATGCTCATTCGGCCGCCCGACCCCTAGAAACCATGTCGTCAGGAGCACGAAGTAAAGCAAACCCAGATAGCTTACGGGTATCGCGACGGTGATCCCGGAGGCGTCGTCCAAGGCTTCCTGCCTCCAGGCCCCACCCACCAAGGAATTCGGAGGTGCTTTATGCGGCCTGGGGGGAAACACCGCCCATCGGCTGTTAAGAACCTTATCGCAATCCATCGACCCTTTGCCGCACAAGGAGCCCAGCCATGAACTGTTGACATTCTTCGTCACGTGTTGAGCCGTCAATTGAGCGCAAAGATAAATACCCAAAGCCGACAATACAATGGCCGTAACCACAAGCAGCCTGTTGAACCATGTCATTTACAACTCCCTTCGATACATCAACCAACCCGCCCGCGAGTATCATGATCCTGGTCATCAAATTCAAGAACAGCTTCGGCAAGGCCGATCTCCTCGACAACCGTCAAGACATAATTCCGCGTAGCTCCGTCTCTCATGCGTTTAATCTCGATGAACTCCGGGTCGCGCGAGAAGCGGGCCAGGTCCGTCGGATCCTCATAGGCGATGAGGCCGCAATATTCCTGGCTACAGGATCCCAAGAATCTTGCCCGCGTCCTGCCATAGAACAAAACGCGAGCGTGATGCCGCTCCAGAACTGGACCCACCCGACGCAGATACTCGGCGTAAAGCGCCTCCTTGCCGGAAACAATGTCGAATAGATTCAATACGATAATCATGGCCCTTCAGCCGGCGGTATTCGCGACCTAACCGGGTGTTTTTTACTCCTTGATCAACCGGATGGCAACATCTTTCGGCAGAGCCAGGCCGGCGGCCACCTGCATGGCCTTGAATAAACCTACCGGCACCGCGCAACCGGCACAACAACCGCTCAGGGTCGACCGCGACATGCGCAGCAAAACGCTTTCTCCCCGGGGGTCGATCTCTCGGTAAACATCGATCGGCCCGTTTTCCTGGAGAAGCTTACCCAGTTGGTCGATCTTCTCGCAATCGGAGCAAACCTCGAAAGTCACGTTCTGATCGTCCGCGCTGACGACTTGGGCCACCGTCTGAAATCCGCAAACCCCCGCGTCAATAACCACTTTCGCGTGCATCACATCGTCCCGATTAGCTCTCTCGTCATTCACCGACCATGTCACCTGACGACCGGCTATTTAGCCGTGTACAAGAGATAAGCCCCGCCGAGCAGGACCAGTACACCGCAAGTCTTTTTGAGGATGACCGCGCCGCGGGATTGCTCATTCCAGTTGAGGTATCGTTGCACCCATTCAGCGGAGGTTCCCGCCAGAACGATGATCGAGCAATGCCCGAGGCCGTAAACCAAAAGAAGGATCGCCCCGTAGAGCGCGCTTTGCCCAGCCACCTTGAAGGTGACCCCGAGGACCGGGGCCATAAAGGCGAAGGTACACGGGCCAAGGGCAATCCCAAAAACCAAACCGAGGATAAGGGCGGCCAACAGGCCCTTGCGCTTCATATTAACCTGGCCCGGCCCGGACCACGGTATCGGAATGACATCCAGAAGGACCAGGCCGACCACGAAGAAGATCAAGGCCACGAAGTAGTTGCCATAGCGGCCGACATCGCCCATCATCCGGCCCGCCGCAGCGGTAACCACACCGATCAAGGCGATGGTGATCAGGATTCCCACGGCGAACAAGGTGGAGATACCGAATGCCCGCCGCATCGGAATCTGACCCTGCTGATCAATGAAGCCGACAATCAGCGGAATGCTCGCCAGATGGCAGGGGCTGAGCAGTATACTCAAGATTCCCCAGACGAACGCGGCGGTGATCGCGATGGCCGGCGTGCCTTCCACGGCATGGGTCAGGGTAATGAACAGTTGTTCCATGACTTATTTCGCTCCCAGGTTTTCCAGGCGTTTCTCAATCTCGGCCTGCGGGTAAAATCCTGTGTGGCGAAATACCTCCTTACCTGTTGCATCGAAGAATACCTGCAAAGGGATGCCCCGCACGCCATAGCGGGCGGCCAACACCTGCTGCTCGCGCACATGGATGAACAGGATATTGGCCTTCCCCTCGTATTTTTTCTCCAGGGTTTTGAGGATCGGCGCCATCATTTCACAAGGACGGCACCCGGTTGAACCGAAATCCACCATCGAGGGCTTGCCGCTCATCCTCGCCTTGTCGACCGGATTGTCCCTGGCCAGGACCGCTTGTTGCTCGGTCCAGGCCCGGTCTACCTGAATGGGCAGATGCTTGCCCAAATCCCGTATGTAGGCGATGGCGGTTTCCTGCTTTTTCTGTTGCAGGACATACTGCATCAACTGGTCCTTGATCTGGTCCAGGGCCGCCCCACCACACATATCCTTGTTTTGCTCATAAAATTCCTTAACCTCGTCATCCGAGACTTTGACCGGCTGGACCACCTTCTCCAAATGCGCATTGATGATCTGTTCATCGGTCACGCCGGCGGGCCGCGTGGTTGAGTCAGAGGCTTCCTTTTGGGCCGCCGCCAGGAGTAGTTTCGGGGCGGCCATCTGCTCGATCAGGAAAAAACCGTTCCTGCCCAGTGAATCGCGCAAATCCGGTGGGGCCTTTTCGATCTCCGCCGCCAGATCTTTTTTGACCAGCCTCACTTCCCCGCAGGACACCAGCGTTTCCGGGGGAAGCTCCGCCAGGACCGCGAAAGACAACACTCCCGACGCCAGCCCAGGGCAGGCGGCCTCAACGGTGCGGGCAACCGGTCGCGAGGCGGGTGTATCCGCAGCCGAGGATATGCCGCCGACGATCAGCAGCCAGACGGTCGGTAGTACAGTTTTCGGTTTAATCATTTTTTCTTCCTTGTTAAAACTGGAAACCCAGTTCCTTCCACTTGCTCAAAATATCTTCCCGTGAATAGAAACCCTCGTGGCGAAACAACTCCTTGCCCGACGCGTCGAGGAAAATCTGCGTCGGGATCATGCGCACGCCGTAGCGGTCACTGGCCGTCGGATTTTTCCACACGTCAATAAACTCGACTTCCATTCGCCCCGCATATTCCTTTTTGAGTTGCTCCAGAATCGGGGCCATCATCTTGCAGGGAATACACGCCCCGGCCCCGAGATCCACCAATCGGGGTAACTTGGCCCCGGCCGGCGATGCCGGAGCCGAGGAAGGCGGAGCCTGCGATTCGTTGTCGGTCCCGCGATTCTTGAGCAGCATAATGCCGCCGGCCAAAATAACAACCAGCGCAATAATGATGATCCGTATATTCGTATTCATGAATATGTCTCCTTGTCATCGAGGGGCGACTCCCCCCATCGCCACATTATCCGTCTACGCTCATGGCTCGCTCGCGGGTTGCGCATAAATAAACATCTGCGTTTGCATTTGCACATACTGCTGAAACGCGGCGAGATCATCGAGATGATCCCATACGCCCTTAAGCACCATCCAGTCGGCCGGGTGGCCCTTTTCCATACGCACCAGAACCAGCGATGGTTCCGTCAAGTCAAAATCCTTGATAAAATGCTCGTTGACCTTTTCCTCCATATTGACCGATCGCCAGGCAAGCAGATGCGCGGCTATTTCAGGCACGAAACCACTCTCGATCGCCTGCTTGGAAAACTCCTCGATGGTCAAACAGGAACCGCAACGTATCGTGCGATGGAAGTAGTAGACAAAGACCTGGGGCTCCGCGGGTCGAGGGGTAACGCCCTTTTCAAGTTCAGTAACCGATGACTGCCCGGGAGCCTCCGCGTCAGACCGTTCGGCTTCAGCGGAGGTCGGCGACACCGCGGATGGATTCAGCACCGAGCAGGCAGCGGGACGACCACCCCAACGGCTGAAGGCAAACGGCGCGCCGGCCAACAAAACGATACCCGCGGCCACAACCATTATGCGCAGGCCTGTGGTCATCCTGGGCCAGAACCGGCGGAGGATCCCCACAACCAACAGAACACCCGCGGAGGCCAACAACACGACCGTAAACTGGTTATCCTCGGGGTGGCATGGGCACACGCGATATATCCTCCAGAAATCCGACTGTTGCGGAATCAATCCCGGCTATTTCGCCGCGGCGTTGGTAAGCCAGGTCGTAATCTCCGCCTCGCTGGCCACCTTACCGGCAACCTTGACCTCCCCGTCAATCACCAGCGCGGGGGTCATCATCACCCCCCGGTTCATAATGTCCATGATCTGGGTCACCTTGGTAAGTTCATAAGTGACACCCAACTTGTCCGCCGCAGCCTTGGCGTTGTCCGCCAATGTCTGGCATTTGGGACAACCCGTACCCAGAATTTCAATTTTCATCTTCTGTTCTCCATAATCCAGTCGTTTATAAAAACGGACCCAAAAGCAATCCCGCTATCGTAGACATGATCACGATGAGCACGCTGAAAGCCAACGTTTTCTTGCCGCCCATCAACCGCCACAAGACTACGAGGTTCGGCAAGGACAAGGCCGGGCCGGCCAATAATAAAGCCACAACCGGTCCCCGAGCCATGCCGTGCTCCATCAGAGCCTGGGTGATGGGAACCTCCGTCAAAGTGGCGAAGTAGAACAAGGCCCCCACGATCGAAGCGAAGAAGTTCGCCCGCAAACTGTTGTCGCCCACCAGTTGGCCAATCTGTTGTTCCGGCAACAACGCGCTGATGAAACCGACGACGAACACACCGCCGAACAACAGGGGAACCAATATCTTAGCGAAATCCCAGGTGTTGTGCATCCATTGCCCCAGTTCCTCGCGGTCAAACCACCGCCAGGCCATCAAAGCGACGGCCAGGCCGCACATACCGGCCAGATACCAGCGAATATGGTGAATCTCAATAACCCAGCTTTGGGCCTCTTCGATTCGAGCAATCTGATTTTTGTTCAGGGTCAACCGGTCACCGGCACGCACACCGGCCGCGGTTTCCTGAACCTGGATCATGACCTCGTCCTGCATCTCCTGCAGGACCACGCCGCGAATGGCCGTCCCATCCGTCTTATGCACGATCGCGTTTCCGGGATTGAACCAATCGCTAAAGACGAGAAAACCGACCATGCAAGCCATGTAGAGGCTGGTCTGCCAGAGCTTTCGCTTGGGAGGCGGTGGCTCGGGCATGGACATGGCCGCCTTGATTTTCGCCTGTTCCTCGCGACGGAAGATGGCCGCCATCCCCATGCCGACAAAGAACGCAAAAACCACCGCCCCGACGGCCCGGGCCAGGCCGATATCGAAGCCGAGCACCCGGGCGGTCAGGAAAATCGCCAGCACATTGATCGCCGGCCCTGAGTAGAGAAAGGCACTGGCCGGCCCCAAGCCCGCTCCGAGTTTCCATATCCCCGCGAACATCGGCAGCACGCTGCACGAGCAGACCGCCAGAATGGTGCCGGAGACCGCCGCCACGGGATAAGCGATGGCCTTGTTGGAATGGGGACCGAGATATTTCATCACGGAAGCCTGGGACAGAAAAGTGATAATGCCGCCGGCGATGAACAAGGCCGGCACCACGCAAGCCAGGGTGTGATTGCGAGCATACCACTGCAGAAGCTTAAACGCCTCGACGATAGCGGCCGTCACCTTCGGATTCGACAGCGGTAGATAATAGGCCACCAGAAAAACAATCAACATCGCGGCAAAGATTTTCCACTGTTTCATAATTGAACATACTCCGTCAGCCGTCCAGGCCGTGTGGGCTAACCGACAAGTTCCTGTTGGGCCTTGAGGTTTTCCCTCAGCACCGCTTCGATACAACTGAAAAAGCCTCGCAGACATTTACAGCGCAGGCGATAGTAGACCATCACGCCATCCTTGCGGTCCTCGACCAAACCGGTATTCTTCAGGAGGGCCAGATGCCGGGACACCGTGGATTGATCCGCCCCGACTTTTTCGGTCAGTTCGCAGACGCAGCGCTCACCCTCTTGCAGGATGTCGAGCATCATCAGCCGACTGGGGTGGGCCAGGGCCTTTATAATTCGGGCCCGAGCCTCGTATACTTTCACATCCCGATGCGTCATGGCTAAGTTCCTCCACGGGAGATTCCATGCATTCATGGTAATATAGCCATAGATGCGAATGAGGGCAAGGGGGGTGGAATGCCCTATTCCCTTGTCGCGTTTACGGACAGGACTGGCCGGCACACAAGTAAAGGCAAAGACCAAGACAAACCCAGTCCCTCCGGAGCCACGAGGGTTTGACCCCGTCGCCGGGGGATAGTAGAAATAATGCGCGTGGTTGACGACGCTAATTCGTGCGGTATTCAGGTTTTAACGCAACGAGGTGGTCTATGTTCCAATTCATGCCATATCCCCTCATCGGTTTGATCTTGGTCGGCTTTCTTCAGAGCGGCTGTCAGGGTCCCCAAACCGCGGCACCGGAACGGCCGCAACAGGAAGTGATTTCGCTGGTCAACGTGCATGACGAGTTCGAGATGGATGTGCCGGGCGATTCCTGGTCGTTCCTCAACCCCGGGCTATGGCGCATCGGCGTGGAGGGGCACCGGCGTTTTCTGCAGATGGCCTACCCACCCGATGTGTCGCCACCACAGGGTCCGCAACGGCCGAGCGAATACGCCCTGTTCAACGGCTATGAGTTCCGCTCGTTTTCCCTGAATTGCCGTCTACGGATGGATTCGGCGCCGCGGGCGGAGGGCAACAATGCGTGCATCATCTTCGGCTGGCGGGACCACACGCATTTCTATTATGTGCATCTGTCCAACGTATGCGGAGAGATGAGTAATACTTTGGTTCGCGTGGAGGGCGGGACGGCGCGGTCGCTCATCCCGCTGGTTGATCGGAAACAACCGGCCTTGACGGACAAAAACTGGCATAAGGTCGATGTTCTGCGCGATGCCGGCACCGGTAGCATCGAGGTCTATGTCGATGCCTTCAGCGAGGATGCCCAGCCGTTATTCAAGGTCACCGACAAGACCTACGAGTGGGGACACATCGGTTTCGGCGCCTGCCGCGACCACGCCAGTTTTTTCGGCGTCGAGTTCGAGGGCGAGGCCCGCCGTAGCGTCCCCCCCGCCGGTTTGAAGCCCTTCCAGGATACCTCCACCGCCCGGCCGCGCTGAACGGAATTGCATACGGGCGCATATGAGATAATGGCGTCAGGGATACGAGGCGATCGACCTCGATTAAGGCGGTCCGGCAAGCTTTAGCGCGTATGGGAGAAGGCTGATGATCCGAGCCCCCGTGGATTTTCTCCGAGAAAACGTGCAGCGGTATCGGCAACTGATCCACGGCGAGCGGCCGAGCCATGCGCCGTTCCGCCTGTGGCTGGACCACACCTTTATATGCCAGTTCACGGGTATTGATCCGGCGAGGTATCTGAACGATTTCGAGACGATGCTGGAAGCTCAGCGGCGGGTCAACGAGCGGTTTTTCGACTTGCGCGATTATACCGTGGACGTGGATGTGGCCGACCTCTATTTCGATCGCGAGAAGTTTACCGTGGAGAATCCGCAAGCGCCACGGAACCGTTTTCTCGGCCGGCGGCTGGACGATTTCGATCGTTATTACAGTCGGCGGAGGCTGGAGGACACGGCGGGAGTCCGCCAACTGGCGGCCGGTATCGCCTTTTTCAATCAGCGCCTGCCCCCGGACAAGCAGGTCGGCCACTATCTCGGCGTGCCCGGGGCAATGGACCTGTTTTCCATCTTTCGCGGTACGGAGCACTTCTTCCTGGACCTGTACGACCATCCCGCCACGGTGCGGCGCATTTTCTCCTACATCACGGAGCGTTCGCTGGCCTGGATGGAATACGTGGAAAATACCTGGGGCGGGCTGGATACGCACAGCATTCTCTTCGACAAGCTCGACATCGGCGAGGACTACTGTGCTTACCTGCCGCCGGATCTGTTCGATGATTTCGTCATACCCTTCACCGGCGCGCTCTTTGAGCGGTACAAAGGCAAGGCACTTTGCAGTCTGCATACCGACGGCGACATTATTCCCAAAGGGATGGGTCAACTGGGCACATTGCCGATCGATGAATTGATGGGCTTTTCGCCGAATATGGATATCCGCGATTTCCGCAAGGCGTTGCCTCATCTCATCCTGGGCGGCAACATTCATCCGATTCGGGTGATGAACGAAGGACGGCCGGAGGATGTTAAGGCGGCGGCCAGGTACTGCTTCGAGAACGCCAATCAGGACGGCCGTTTCGTCCTCTGCACCGGCGGAGCCATCGGCGCCGGTGCCAAACCGGAAAACATCGACGCCTTCCTGGAGGCGGCGTGGGAGGTTGTGCGATACTGACCGGGATCCGAAAAACAGCTTTTCCATTTCTAGCGTTCAGCCCCGTAAGCCGATAAGCTATAGAAGTAAGAATGGAAAGTTCCGGAGGGATGACCCGGAACCATAGGGAATCAATCATGATCAAGCAGTTCAGGGTACAAAACTACAAAGCCTTGCGTGACGTGACGCTGGACCTGACGCCGATCCATGTCCTCATCGGACCAAACGATTCAGGCAAGACAAGTATTCTTGAAGCTATCGCCGCCCTGTGCCGGAGCGTGGATCACAAGTTGACCCATTCTTTTTTAGGCACATGGGATCGTCGAGACTTGGTTTGGGGAAAGGATTCCACAAGGAACGTCGAATTCGATGTCTCTTTGAGAATGGGCGACCATGAGCCGCTGAACTATAAATTGTCATGTGGATTTGATCCTCACGGACATGCATGCATAGGTGCATCGGAGATATTGTCATTTTCGAATGATTCAGCCGATATCACATCGCAGAATGATTCGGTAAGCAGAGTATATCGTGTCATCGCTAATAGCGAGAACACATATAATTCAAGAAACATTGGTGAATCCAACATCAGTATCAATACCGCGATAAGAACGGTATACCACGGCCTTGTTGGAGTACACTATTACCGTTGGGATCCAAGAATACTTGCTTTGCCCGTTGCACCCGATTCATCAAGACGCTTTCGTATGGAATCTTCCGGTTTCGGGTTAGCACTATGTCTCGACGATATTCTGGGTTTTGACCGCGATTTGTTCATGCGGCTGGAAAATCGCTTCAAAGTATTATTCCCACACATTAAATCAATCAAGTTGATGCCTGAGCCTGCCTTCAAGGCGCCGGTTGACGATCCTTGCATGATTCCCCTGCTCAATCGCGCGGATGGGAAGGGATTGTATTTCGAGTTTGAACAAGGCGGGCATTTGGTGTCGGCGGCCCAGGTATCCGACGGGGTCTTATTGGTCTTGGCCTACTTGACGATTCTTCATCTTCCCCAGCCTCCGCGCGTAGTGCTGGTCGAGGAGCCGGAGAATGGCATTCACCCCGCCCGTCTCAAGGATATCCTTGGCATTCTGCGTAATCTGATCGAGGAGCAATCCCTTACCCAGATCGTGCTGGCCACGCATTCGCCTTACGTCGTCGATCTGTTCAAGCCGGAAGAAGTCACGCTTTGCCTGAAGGAAGCTGACGGCTCCGTATCCGTACACCGCCTTTCGGAAAGCGAGAAGGTTCGTGAGCAGATGAAGGTATTCACTCTTGGCGAAATCTGGACGGCGGAAGGCGACGAGGCCCTGGCCGGGCGCGAAATCAAGCAAGAGGAAATCAATCCATGAAGGCTCTCATTGTGTGCGAGGGCCGGCATGAAAGCGAAGGGGCCTTGACGGCCTTGATTCGTCGGTTGGCCGGGCCGAAGTTGGAGTACGAAACGGATCGAGTCAGCCGACAGGACATTCATGCGCATCACGGAAAAGGTAACGGATACAAGAAACGAGCGATTCGCTGGCTGCTCGAAGCGCAAAAACGCGGATTCGATGCCCTGATATTCCTGATCGATCAGGACCACTGCCCGGAACGCCGACAACAGATTAACGAGGCCCAGGAACAGGAATTAGGCGTGGCTCGCCGGGCCTTGGGGGTCGCCGTTCAAACTTTTGATGCCTGGATGTTGGCCGACGAAAAAACCTTGACCAAGACTTTGAATTATTCGGTCTCCCGACAATCAGATCCGGAGACCATAAGCGAACCGAAAATAGTTGTTGCGGAGCTACTCGCCGGCAGCGCGGTTTGTTTGAGCCAACACGAGATTTACAGGGCGATTATGGAGACGGCCGATATTTCGCTGTTGACTGAAAGATGCCCCCTTGGCTTCGCGCCTTTCGCGGAACGTGTTCGGGGCCTTTAAGTCACTACCTGACACATACTCCTTTATCCAGCTACTCAAGACTCCAGCACATGATAACCTAAACTTCTTACCGTATCGGCCAAATTCGTCGCGTCGAGGCCGGTGCCGCGAATAACCGCTCGGCCATCGGACAGGCTCACATCTACCTCCTTGACACCCGGGGCTTCGTAGAGGGCGCGGGTGACGGTGGCGACGCAGTGCGAGCAGGTCATGCCGGTGATTCGCAGGGTGATCGTCCGTGTATCCGCCTCGACCGCTTCGGAAGAACTCGATGATGCGGCCGCATGGGCAGCCTTACGCGGAAGGAGGCTGTTAATCAGGACGGCCAGCAGGAGCACGGCGAAGAGGTGGCCGAGCATCGAGGGGCCGTCATCGTGCATGTGCGCGCCAAGAGAAAAGCCCGACGCGGTCAGGTTCCGGTAAATCCAGTCCAAAGCATATCCGCAAAGTAACGCCCCCATCGCAATGGTCAGGAAATAAATGGTCACCGCCCGGCGGCCGAGGATTTTGAGCACAACGGCGATAGCGGCGGCGTTGGTGGCCGGCCCGGCGATCAGAAAAACCAAGGCCGCCCCGGGCGAAGCGCCCATGTGCATGAAACCGAGGGCAATGGGTATCGAGGCGGTCGAACAGACGTAAATCGGAATACCGACGGCCAGCATGACCAACATGGCCGTCAGCCCCCCACCGAGATACGGGGCCAGAGCGTTTTCTTGCACAAAAGTGCTGATGAGCCCGGCAACGGCGATACCTACAAGAAGGGCCTTGGCGATATCGCGGGGCAGAGTGAAAAATCCGTAATGAATCATCCGCCACCAGCGACTCTGGCCGGGTTGCGTTGCGCAGCAGGCCTCGGTGCATTTTGCGTTTTCGGCCGTGGGCGGCGGATCGTTCCGTGAGCCAAGAGACACGAACAACCCGCCGATGATCCCGGTGATCAGGGCGGCAACAGGCCGAAATATGGCGTATACCGGGCCGAGCAAAGCATACGTGGCGAGGATGGAATCCACGCCGGTTTGCGGAGTGGAAATCAGGAAGGCGATGGTAGGACCGCGGCCAGCGCCGTGGCGGCGGATGGAGGCGGCCACGGGAATGACGCCGCAGGAACACAGCGGCAGGGGTACGCCAAGGATGACGCTTTTAATAATCGCGCCCAATCCCGAGCCACCCAGATGACGTTCCACCCACTCCGGCGAAACCAGTACGGACAGCACGCCGGCCGCCAGAAAGCCGAAGAGCAGATAGGGAGCCATCTGGCCGAGGACGATCCAGGAGGTAATCAGAATATCGACGACAGAGTTCATGCGTTTGCCACCGGTTTTATACCCTTCGTTTCCTATTATAGGTGGTCAACGTCCGGGTGACGAAAGGCTGAACCCTGACACCGTGGTCCCTCGGATTATCCTGCCAAGTGATCCCAAAGGATGTGAAAACCAACGAAAAGAAGCGTGCAACCACCGACGATCTCAGCAACACGGCCCCAACGCCGGCCGAGGCGGCTGCCGCACGTGATCCCCACGCTGCTGAAAGCGGCGGCGACAACGCCGACGATCATGCAGGGCAATAGAATAGGCACGTCCAGAAAGGCCATGCCCACGCCGACGGCCAGGGCGTCGATACTGGTGGCCACCGAGAGCGTGATCAACGTCCAGCCCCGGGTCGGATCGCTCCGCTTGCGCTGCGCCTCGGGCTGAAAGGCTTCAAAAAGCATTTTCAGACCAATGAAGCTGAGCAAGCCCAGGGCGATCCAATGATCGTAATCGGCGATGCGGTCGGAAACGGTCGATCCCGCCCACCAGCCGATGATAGGCATGAAAAACTGGAACAGCCCGAAATGAAAGCCCATACGGAATACATGGCGCGGCGTGACCTTCGGTAAAATCAGACCAGCGGCGATGGAGACCGCGAACGCATCCATGGCCAATCCAACCGCGATACCCAGTATATTCAGCCAGCTCAAATCAGCACTCGTGAAAAGAAGTGAGGAGAGTTCGTGTTTCGATACATGACGCGCAATATCGTCATAGCCCAATAATCATCGACTGCTCACCGTATGCTGTAATCTTGCATATAAATATTCAGGCGCAAGATCGGCATCGTTTCCCCACGCGATCGTATGCAAGACCTCCGAAATCCTGAACTTCTTGAATAACTCGACATCCCGCAAAGGTTCGAACATCGGCCCCCACAATACATCGGCCAGATCAACGACACCCGCCTGCCCATCGTTGAATTCAACCCAAATCTTGTAATCCTCCAGATATCTTGCCTTTGTAACCTCGAGCATATTGTTCACTCCAATGGCGGTATCTTTTTCAATTGCATGTGACGTTCCGCCAACTCCCAATCCTCCATAAGACTGTCTTTGTGCATGCCGTACCATTCCAGTACGGCGTTCAGGGCTCGCCGAGGAAATTTGCCCTCCACCACCCCATTGGCGATATCCACGGAAATACGATAATCACCATACTCCGCGTGAAAGTGTGGCGGACGATGATCGTCATACAACATGTAAATCACTATGCCAAGGAATCGCGAGATTTCCGGCATCTATTATGTCCCTCTGTTTTTCCATCCGATTTTGTCTCATATTAACAATAAGTTTAGCAGACAGCCGCAATAGCGTCAATCAGCTACGTCATGCATGCCTCTACGTGATAGCTCCACATAGAAGTGCAAAGGGGCTTTCAACGAAAACGAACATTCCACTCTCGTTGATTGCACTACGTGAATTTGAATTTCTGTTCGTTATCCCGGATTGGAGGCCGAGCTCGTCGCTGCCGGGTCTGGGGGCTTCAGGGGCAAATCGAGGGTTTCGATCTTGCCCTGCGTGTTTTGTTTGACATGGGCGGTGACGCGGCAACAACGTTGATGATCGACCGTCGGAAACGACAGGACGCAGGTGCCGGTCATGCCTTCGGGCAGAATGGCGGCGATGTTCAGTGGGATATCCCGCTCGGGCGGATGGTCAGACCACGCCGGCAGATGACGCCGGACGTAGGCGGTGGCGCTGTCGGCCACGGATCGGCTGACCTGTTCGACCTGCTGAATTTTTCTGTTGCGATAAAGCCCGGTGGCGCCAGCCGCCAGTACGGTCAACATGCCCCCTACCAGCACGATAATGGTAAGCACCACGATCAAGGCCACGCCGCGTCTTGTGTGCGATCTTTTTTGCATGATCAGCCTCCCCGCCCAACGCGGGCCGCCGCCGCAAAATACCATTGGGGAATCATGTTTTCGGCCTTTTCCGATTGTCGAGCGATCCTGATCCAAACAACCTTGGAGGCCTCACGGATCGTTTCCAGCTCGAAATCGATCCGGGCCTCCTTCAGTATTCGCGTATAGCCATCCGCCTGTTGCTCGCCGATCCAGGTGGTGCGGCTTATCTGGTTGTCGCGGACCTCGTAAACAATCGACTCGCCAGGCCGGGCCAGACGCAGGGTTTGACCTGCATCGGTATCGTCAAGGGTAACCTCGCCGGCAAGCATGGCATCGTCCTGAAACCGCTTGATGATATGACGGATCGCGTCGTTCTGGGTCATCGATTCGATTTCCAGGCGTTGGATACGCATGGTCCGAACGTACAGGTGCGTCGCAATACCCGTGGCCGCCATGATAAGTGGCAACAGGGCTAAGATTTGAATAAGCGAATAGGCGCGGGCTTTCGTGCTTTTCATGGCGTTGTCTCCGTGGCGATATACCCGCTAAGTCGTTCCTGGAAATCCGTCATCGGTGGTCGGCGAACCGTTGCCGTCACCGTAACAAGTGTGAAACCCTCCCAGTCACCTTCGCCCGGTTTGACCGCGGTCTGCAACTCGATTTCGTCAGGAATCAGACCGGCCGGCGAGCGGGAGTCGAAAGCCGCCCCCGCCCGGTAGCGCTGCATCTGGGCCTCGGCCGCATAGGCGGCCGCCTGTCGCCAGTAATAGTGGCTATGCGTCCGCCGGGCCTGGAGAACCGCGGACCCAACCAGCACGGTCATCAGACCCAGAATCATAATGGAAGTGATGATTTCCACATAAAAATAGCCGCGACGCCTTCTTGTACTTGGGTATCTCATGGTGCACCCCATACGACACAGCAGGAATCGATCAGGGCAATCAGAGGCTGGAACATCGCCAAAGCCACGAAAGCCACCAGGCAGGCCAGGCAAAGCGTGCATACGGGCCAGCTCATGGCCCGCGCAACGATATACCACCGGCTGACCAGGGCATCGTAATAGTCACCGGCAAAACGCAGGGCGGCGTCCAGTCGGCCGTCGCGTTGTCCACCCGCCAAGGCAATCCCCGTCACTTCGCCGAGCCCGGCCTGGACGGCGGCTTGCCGGATATTCGTGCCGCCTTGCAGCAGGTCGGCGAAACGCACGACGCGCGGACGCAATTGACAATTGACATCCAGACCGGCCGCCAGCCGCGCACCGGCATCGAGCGTCATACCCGAGCGAACCGCCAGACGCAGATAACGCAAGACGGCCGCCATATCCCGCCCGAAAATCATGCGATGCAGCCCGGGTGTACACCAGCGGATTCTGTCGGCCAGCCGTGAAATCAAGGACGGCTCGGGCAGGCGGCGCGGCCGGAAACTCAAATACAACCCCAATGGGAGCAGCACAATCAAGGGTACCAACAGGAGGATGAAATCAGCGCACCATTCGGAAACACTGATAAGCACTACGGTGACCGGAGGCAAAGGTACACCAAAGTCTTTAAAAATCTCTTTGAATTTGGGGACGATGGCCACCATAAGACCGCTGACGATCAGGACAGCGAAGATCAGAACAACCAGCGCATAAGGCCAAGCGTCATCGTCAAGAGAGGATCGACGACGGTCCCGCTCGATTAACATATTTTCGGCCTGTTCGAGGGCCGCGGGGAGCTGGCCGACACGCTCGCCGGCGATGATCAGGCTGCGGATCAGAGAGTCGCAGCCGGGAAAACCGCGCTCGACGGCCTGGGCCAGGGACAGCCCCTGGGCGAGCAGGCGGGCGATGCGGTGCAGGTGGGTACGAATCTGCCCGCGTTCGGAATCGGCGGCCAGAGCCAAGCCGGTAGCCAGCGGTAGATTCTGGCGCAACACGGAAGCAATCTGGCCGATCACGACCCGCTGCACCGCTCGGCGCCGCCACCAGGCGGTGCAAAAAGCGACAATGGCATACCCGATCAAAAGAAGCAACAACAAGATACTGATAAAAAAAGCTGCGATGGCCAGTTCATCAAAATCCGTCATTACCCCGATCAATCCCAAAATGGCACATAATACGATGGATGCAAGCCAAAAAACGGGAAAGGAAACAGCCTGATGGCGGCATAACAGGTACGCGATCAGGGCCAGCCAGACAACCACGCTCACGGGAAGGACCGCATTCAATACTTGCGGATTGTAGTTAAAAGTCAGGTATATGCTGATTCCCGAACAAAGGAAGGCAAAAATAAGGCAAACCAGCAAAACAATCGTTTCCAAACGAACGGTGCCGGCTCGGCGGAAAGAGTTGTGGGAAGTATTTTGCATATCGCTTATCCTCATGAGTTATTCATTTTGCACATCATCACGTCATAAAGAGCACAGCGAGTCCTTCCATTTCAACAACCACCTGACACGGCAGTAATCAGCGATACCAAAGGAAGAAACAATCCAAGAACTCCGATACCGATCAACAGGCCGAGCAGAATGATGAGCGTCGGCACAAGGTACACCCGCAACATGGACTGGCCGTGAATGGCCCGATTGGCGTACGAATTGGCCAGTTTTTCGAGGGCGATGGGCAATTCGTCGCGGCCGGTGGCGACCTGCACGCAGTAGCCGAACAGCGGTGGAATAATCCGCGTGGTCTGGCTGGCGGCAAAGATGGAATGACCCCTTTCGACTTCGCCGGCCAGCCGATCGGCGTCAGCGATTAACAGCAAGTGGCCGGTGGCCCCGGAGCCGAGTTGCAGGGCCTGCGGCAGGGGCAGACCGGAACTGACGGCCGTCGCCAGTGCCCGGAAGAAACGCGAAAGCAGCGAGGCCCGCTCGATACGGCCGATCAACGGCAGAGTTAATACAATTTCCTCGCGAATCCCCCGCCCCCCGGGTGTTATACGTAACAGGTGCCAGATAATAATGATGGCTCCAACGAGAATCACCAGGCTAACCAAGATCGTCGGCCAAAGCTCTGATACATTGAGCAGCAGAACGGTCATATCAGGAAGTTGCGTACCAAAATCCGCATATATGCTCCTGAATCCGGGGACAAGGAGCATGAAGAAAAAGGAGACAACCGCCAGGGCAAACGTCAATACAACCAACGGATAACTGATCACTTCCCAGAGTATCCGACGGGTATTGCCGGTCAGCCGAAGGTGTTGATTGAGATTGAGCAGGGTCGCGGACAGTTGGCCGGTTTCGACTCCAGCGCGAATCACCCGGCTATAAAAGACGGGTAGGCCCTGTTCGCGGGCGGCGACGGCCTGGTCGAGCGGCCGGCCGCGCTTGAGGTCGGCGACGACATCCTCGATCCATCGGCGCAGTTTCGGCGACTCAACATCACGGGCCAGTTGTTGCAGGCCTTCATCCAAGGCGATACCCGCGTCGGCCAGCGAGGCCAGTTGCTCGTTGAAAAAGATAAAATCCTGTTCGTTAAGAGCGGCCGTTCGGGGCGTCGGCACACGAATGAGGTCAAGCCGATGCACCTCGATCTGCATCTGAGTCAGGTCATCGGCGGCCCGCTGCTGCTCGGGAGCCTCGATACGCCCGACGATGGCCGTCCCTCCGGGGGTTAAGCCTTCATATTCAAACCAGGGCATGTTGATCTCCTCGCGTTATGCGTCATTCCACGTCGCCCAGAACCCGGCGAAGTTCATCCAACGTGGTCTTCCCTGCGTCCACCAGCCGCTTACCATCGGCGGCGAGATTCGGCCGCTGCCGGTTGACAATCCTGCGTAATTCGCCGACCGGCCGATGGTCGAGAATCGCCTGCCGTAGCGTCTCGTCCATGACCGCCAATTGCCCGCAAGCGGTGCGGCCGGCATAACCAGTACCTGAACATGTTTCACACCCCCCCTGCCCCTTACAGGCCGGGCAAATGGTCCGGACCAAACGTTGCGCACAGACCACGTTCAAGGCACTAACCAACTGGTACGGGGCGATACCCATTTCCAGAAGGCGAACAATAGTCTCGGCCGGGTCGCCGCTATGCATGGTGCTCATAATCAGGTGGCCGGTAAGCGAAGCCTCGACCACGACATGGGCGGTCTCAGCATCGCGAATCTCTCCGACCAGAAGGACTTGCACATCCTGCCGCAGCAGGGAACGCATGGCCCGTGGGTAGTTAAGCTCGCCATGCGGGGCGATCTGAATCTGCGTCATCCCGGCCACCCGCTGCTCAACGGGATCCTCAAGGCTGACAACGCTTCGACCAGGATCATCTGAAAGTATGTAACGTGCTATGGCGTAAAGAGTTGTGCTCTTTCCGCTGCCGGCCGGACCGGTCACCAGGATCAAACCCTGCGGCTGCCGGGCGGCTTGTTTGAATTCCGCCACCAGTCCATGTTCCAGCCCCAGTTCTTCCAGGCTGCTGACCTGCCCCACCGTATACAGGAGCCGTACAACGGCCCGTTCGCCTCGAACCGTTGGGAAGGTAGCCACCCGTAGGTCAAGCGGCTCGCCGTTCGTACCCTCGATCTGGCGGGAATTGAAAGCCCCTTCCTGGGGGATATCGATGCGATACGTCAGCAACCCGGCCAGCACCTTCAACCGGGCGATGACGTTTTCGGCCAACTGGCCGGGTATGCGGTCCAGATCATGAAGCAACCCGTCAAGCCGGCAACGAACCCGCATTTCGCCGTCGCCAGGCTCGAAATGCACATCGCTGACCCGCCCCTGGACAGCCCGCCTGAGCAGGTTGTCCACCAGGCGTACCACGCCGTTTTCCGATGAATTGGAGCTTTTTATACCCATGTTTCTATATCCAAGACGGTTAAGGGAACCGCTTGTTAGCCTCCAAATCTGGATATCCCATCTTATTTTGTAAGAAAGAGCCCGAATCTTACAAAACTATATATACATTGGGGCTACAAGGTCGTCATAATAAGAGAGAAGGAGTCTGTTCTGATGTCCCGAACCGCGGCCAATGCGTTACCCTTGGAATTGCGCGGGTTGCTGGCGGAGCTCTCCTCGGTACAAGTCGCCGAAAGCCAGCAATGGATTATCAATCTGATGCGCGGCCAAGGCTCGGCCGTGGTGACCATGCTCTGGCGCCTGCTGCAGTCCGAGGCGGACGTTCTGGACACCTATCAGACCACCGTTTGCCGGTTAACCGCTCTCGGGGACGGAGCCATCAAGGTCAACCCAAACGGGTATTTCTACCGGACAGCCATGAACGTGGCTCTGGAACTTCTGCGGCAGCGTAAGCGGGAACGGGAACATCACCCGATCCTTCTGGACTTGCGGCGGCAGCAAGCTGATCGGCAAGCGTCTGCCTGTCCCGCGGACCAGCGGGAGATGGTAAAGCGACTTCGCGAGTGTATTTATCGGCTACCACCACATTTGCGGGATGTCATTATCCTTCGCGATCTGGCGGAACTACCCTATCTGCGAGTGTCGACCATCTTAAACATCAAGAGCGGCACCGCTCGGCTGTACCGCCGGCAAGCGATTCTGCGACTGGCCGAGCTGATCGGGCAGGAGGCGGATCTATGAGTCGAAATGAAATCATCCAATTTGATCATCGTCAAGCGGAAGAGACACCATCGGCCTGTACCCGCCGCGATCTCGACACCTGGGCGCAGGAGGGTGGACCATTACCGGGTCGTCTGGCCGCCCATATCCGCGAATGTCCCGGCTGCGCGGAAAAGGTCCGTCGGTTGAGTATGGTCCATGCGTCCCTGGGGCTGCTGCGTACGCAACCGCCGCCGGCCAACCTGCTGGCCCGGTCTAATGGCCGTGGCTTGCGCATGCTGCGTCGCGTCGAGCGGGCCAGCGAGGCCGCCAAACGCCTGCTGCTCATGCGGCCTGACCTGCCGCGCTGGCAGCGGGCGCAGATTCATGCCGCCCGTTTTTCCCTTGCGGCGGCGGCCTCGCTGCTTCTCCTGCTGATGCGCGTGGGGATCATGAGCGGTTTCGAGCAGACCCGGCGCATGGGCGAGCAACTGGCGGCCGCCCATTGGGACCGGCATATCGATCCTGATCGGGAATTTCTCGACCCACCGAATTTCATTTGATTGTCAGGGGGGGAACATATTATCGGCCCATGATTTTCTCGTATCCCCACTTATCGCCACTCTCAAACAGCCCGCCGCGCCGCCGTCCATCCATGAAATTCACTTAAGAGATTCGCGGAAAATAGCTTATTTCGCGGCGGCATCCAAACGATACCAATATCAGCGGAAGGGCCGTAAATTTCTATTAATATGCGGATAGGCGGCGAAGATGGGGACGAGTCCAATGGCTTTCTATTGCATAAACCGTTGGCCTTGGCTTACTCCGCCGCTTCGCCGATTCGAGGATATTTCCGCAAATGGCATGGCCGCCGACATAACGAACGTCCGAGCCCAGCCTTTTGCTGCAGGAGCCACCCGCAAGATCGAGCCGATACGACCGCCGAGGAATGAGGGGTATGCGGAATCGTCAGCCAATAGCGCAACACGGGCCACGAAGAGGTAAGGGCCTCGCGCTGGGAACAGCCCTGTTCCTGGGAATCGCCCTGACCCTGGCAACCGTGGCTCAACTTGTTCGGCTCCAACGGCAGGAAACAAACGTACAGTTTGTCCGGTTGGCGGAACAACGATTAGAGACCATTCGCCGATCCGTTCAGGACAAACTCTTCATCCTGGAAGCGATAGGTTCGCTGTTTACTGCCTCCGATCATGTGGATCAATTCGAATTCGCCAGAGGAGTCAAGTTATATTTACGCAACCACCCCGAGATCGGCGCCTTGGCTTGGATTCCCCGCATTCCCCACGAAGAACGTGATCATTTTGAGATCAACACCCTTCCAGAAGGGACGGTTCGATACCCCATCACGGAAGAACACCCCCTTCACGGCATCGTCTCGGCCGCGCCGCGCAAGGAATATTACCCGATCCATTACCTCGAACCCTGCGCGATTAATCAGGTGAATATCGGCTATGACGTGGCCTCGTGCCCGCTTTACCGGGATGCACTCGAACAGGCCCGCGACACGGAGAGTCCCGTCGCGGTCGCCCGATCAACCGCGATCGAGAGTAACCAAACGCTGCACGACGTATGGATTTTCGCTCCGATCTATGATCCCAAGCAGCCCACGAACACCGTGGAAGACCGGCGCAAATGTCTCCAGGGATTTATTCTTGAAGTATTGTCCATTGATCGATTCGTCGAATGCGCGATGGCTTCCCTGGAACCCGGCGGCATTCATTTCCAGGTCACGGACCAGACCGATCCGCGCCAGCCACGATTAATTTATAGCCATCGTTCCCGGCTCGAAAAGGAAACCGGCTGGCCGCGGGTTTTCACGATATCAAAAACACGGACCCCGCTGGTCCTGGAGGGGACCATCGAAATCGCCAAGCGGAATTGGTTCCTGGAGTTTGCTCCCGGACCAGCGTTTCTGGCAAAACATACCTCAACAAGCGCCTGGTGGGTCATGCTGGGTGGTTTTTTATTGACCGCCATGGTGACCGCATACCTCCACAACAACTTCAACCGGGCCGCGATCGTGCACCGGTTGGTCGATGAACGCACGCGCGAACTGGCCCAGGCCAACCGCGACCTTCAGCAGGGCATTGCCAAACGCCGACGAGCGGAAGAGCGGCTGACCCAATCGCTTGACGAGTTGGAGCGGCATAACCGCGCGATGGTGGGACGGGAAAGCCGAATCCTGGACTTGAAGCACCAGGTCAACAGGCTTCTTGAACAACTCGGTCAGGATCCGTGCTATCGTGTTCCCGACGGAGAGAACGACCATACGGCATGGGTTCAAGCCGCCCAAGCCAATGGGCGAAACGACGGCGGTCTTGATACGGCGGAAGTGTTGCGGGAAATGAAGAAATTGCAGGGCCTGATCGAAAGCTTTTGCGAATCGGTGGGGGTGGCCGCGGCCATTATCGACTTACAGGGCGAGGTTCTGGTGGCGGCCCGCTGGCAGCGGATATGCACCCATTTTCATCGAACTCATCCGGAGACCTTGAAAAAGTGCATCGAATGCGACACGCAAATCACCGGTCAAATTCTCGACGGACACCACTATTCATTCTATACCTGCAAGAACGGGCTGACGGACATGGCCTCGCCCATCGTCGTGTGCGGGGTTCATGTGGCGAACTTTTTCGTGGGCCAGTTCTTTCTTGACCAACCGGACAAGACCTTCTTTCGCAAACAAGCCGATCGATACGGTTTCCCGCGGGAAGAGTACCTGGCGGCCCTAACCGAGGTGCCCATCCTGGACCGACGGCGGCTCGACCCCATCATGCAATTTCTCAGCGAATTCACCACCCTGCTCGGAACGATGGGCGTCCAGCAATCCAATCTGAATCGGGCAAATGCCCAATTGAAAAAGAACCATAGCCTGGCGTTGAGCATGATGGAGGATTTGATCCAGGCCCGACACAGCGCCGTGGAATACGCCCGCAAGGCCGAGAGCGCTACCCGGGCTAAAAGCGAATTCCTGGCCAATATGAGTCATGAAATCCGCACGCCCATGACCGCGATTCTGGGGTTCGCCGATACGATCGCCGAGGAATGCGATAAACAGTGCGCCTTCGGGCGGAGCGATATGGCCGAGCATATCCAGACCATCCGGCGCAACGGCGACTACCTGCTGCAGATTGTCAACGACATTCTCGATTTGTCCAAGATCGAGGCCGGCCAGCTCGAGGTTGAAATGCTTCCCTGTTCGCTCGGCGAATTCATTTCCGAAACGGAGAAACTGATGCGGCCTCGGGCCGAGGCCAAGAATCTGAAGTTTGACATCGAATACGCCGGACCGATACCGGAGACGTTCCAAAGCGATCCCGTCCGCTTACGACAAATCCTGATAAATCTGCTTGGAAACGCGATCAAATTCACGGATCGCGGGAGTATCCGACTGGTCATCCAATATATCGAGGAGCCCGGTACGCGGGGCGGAACCGAGAAACGAGGGACGCTCCAATTCGAGGTGATCGATACGGGGATCGGGGTACCTCCGGAACAGATGGACCGACTGTTCATGCCGTTCACTCAGGGTGATTCATCCACCACCCGAAAATACGGAGGCACCGGCCTGGGATTAACCATCAGCAAACGACTGGCGGTCATGCTGGGAGGAGATATCACGGTCGAAAGCGAGCTGGAAAAAGGCAGCAGATTCCGTCTGAGCATATGCTCGGGACCGACCACCGGAGTGCGCCTGGTGGACATGGGTAAAAAACAATCATGCGCGAAGGATACCGAGGCCGATTCGCCCGATGCTCCGCTTGCGAACCTTGCCGGACGGATCCTCCTGGTCGAGGATGGCGTGGATAACCAGCGGTTGATCTCTTTCTTCCTGAAAAGACAGGGCGCCGAAGTCACGATCGTAGAGAACGGGGCTCAGGCGGTCGAGATCGTTATGGCGGGCGAAATGGCATCGGCGAAAGTCTCGGCCTTTGACGTGATTCTCATGGATATGCAGATGCCGGTCATGGACGGTTATGAAGCCACCCGGGAACTGCGCGAACGGGGCTATCGCGGCCCGATCGTCGCCCTGACCGCCCATGCCATGGCCACGGACCGCAACAAGTGTCTCCAGGCCGGATGCGACGATTACCTCACCAAGCCAGTCAACCGCGCGGACCTCGTGGCCATGGTCCACAAGTACTTGTCGGCCGTCGCGCTGACCTGACCTCCAATCCTTCCGGGCAATTGATTTCGTATCGATACGGGTTTACAATCAGATATCGGATGGGCGATTAACTTTAAATGAATAATGCGTGATCGTAATCAACCATGGTAGCCCTGAGAACCAAATTTGACGGCCAGAAGATTCTCGTTCCGGAAGAACTCCGGGGCCAAGGTCCGCGCGACGTGGTGGTGTTGATCGAGGAGCCATCGAGCTCTGGGAACATGGAGCATCCGTCGATGTTTGAATTCTTCGGCAAGGCCCCGTTGTTACGCGAAACCAGCGATATCGATGCCCAAATCGAACAGGAACGGACCGCCTGGGGAGATCGATGATCTACGCCGACGCGAATGTCATCATTCGGCTGATGGAGGGCTTGCCTGAAGCGCGGTCCGCCATTGAGCATCGCCTGCGAGCCCCCAACATTGTTTTATGCACGTCCTTATTAAGTCGGCTGGAATGTCGATGCCGTCCTCTCCGTGAGGGGAATAACCGCTTGCTCGATGTTTATGAAGGTTTCTTCAACAGTAAGGAACTCACCGTGATTCCTATCGATGGCCAAGTCATCGATAAGGCCACGGAGTTGCGGGCACGGTTAGGACTCAAGACCCCGGATGCTATCCGCTTAGCCAGCGCGATCATAATTGGCGCGGAAACCTTTTTATCGGGCGATCATCAACTCGAACGTTGTTCGGAAATAGCGTTTGAAATCGTCTGACGGCCCCAAACTCTGCCTTGGCTCGCACGATCGGGCAACCGGGTACGGAGCATGTCGCGAAAGCGAAACGTCGAAACAAACACCAACGCCTTTTTACGTCATATTTCTTATAAACTCACCGGTTGCGACAACTGTTCCCACAAGGCTTTGTAGTACTTCATGAACCGAACGCTGTCCTTTTCGCTGGTGGTTTCCAGGCCGTCGGTTTCGATCATGGTATAGCCTTCGTAACCGATGTCGTTCAATAGAGTAAACAGCTCCCGATACGGGTAATCGGAGATCAACTCGCGGATATGCACGTTGAATATCCAGCGGCTCAGCAAACCTAAGTATTCCTTGACCGTGCCGTCTTTCACATCCGTGGGGTTGCAATTCCAGGTAACACCGACGGCCGGGTGGTCGGCGATCTCGATGATTTTGCGCATGCGCGGCGGGTGCTGGGTATCCCGGCCGTGCACCTCGCAGGAAACACGCACGCCGGCATCGACCGCCGCCCGGCCCAGCGTGTGCAACGAACGGCCGATCTGTTCGAGCGTCCTTTCCTCGCCGACATCCGGGGGTAGCGCGTTGGGACGGACCTTGACGTGGTCAGCGCCCAAATCGTGGGCCAGGTCGATAAAACGCAGGGCCGTGTCCATGTGCTCGCGCAGTACAGCCTGGTCCGCATAGTGGAAATCGCAGGCGGTCCCCAAGCTCCAGATGATGAGGTTGCCGTCAGCGCAGCGTTTTTTAACATCAGCACGCTCGGCCTTGCTGAGAGATGGCTCGACGCCGTGTTTATGCATCGTGCGGAATTCGACGGCATGAATCCCCGCCGCCGGGCACCGGCGAATGATGGTGGGCAGATCCCACTCGGCGGCCAAGAGATAGGTAACCAATCCGAGCTTGAATTTCCGTGGATTTTTCGCGTTCGCCGGCCCCACCGCGGGTTCGGCCGCGACCCGCGCGGCTCCGCCCAGAGTGGCGGCCACCGAAAGGCCGGCCGCGGTAGTCAACGAATGGCGCAACAACTGGCGTCGATCGATCGATGAGCTCATAAGTATGCACCTGTTTGAAAGCGTTACGAAATCTTGAACGAGGAGTTATTGTCGAGGATAACCGTGCCCGGTGCAAGGCCAACCCTCAGCGATTCGCATAATCATGATCCAGCGGATACAAGGCGATCGTGGCTTTGTTCAGATAACTACAGACACAGCGGGCCGTGGCATCAGGCAGGAGCACGAGCCCGCCCGCGGGAATGGCGTTGATCCAGCATCCGGGGCGGATGCCGCCGTAATTTTGGGTCGGGCCACCCCGAAGAAGGTCAAGGTATCCAAACGTCGCCGAGCGGAACACGAGCAGATTTCGCGAGCCGGCGATGATCCCACACCCATAGCTACGAGAAAACTGCCAAGGCTCGCTTTCACCGGTTTGCGTATCAAGAGTCTTCCGCGTCCCGGTGAGCAGATCGTAGGCAAACGGCTCGAAGTAAATTGTCTGATCGTTGATAATCGGGCGCGCCGCCGAGGGATAGCGGGCAGGACGCTCGACGAGGGCATCCCACAGGTCATCGCCGGTGGAGGCGCGATAGGCCCGCATCTGTCGGCCGTGCTCCGAATGAAGTCGGAACCGCGTATTCTGACTGGTCATCAACAGTACGTCATGCTTCGCGCTCACCGCCAGCAGCGTGCCGAAAACATCCTGTTCTTTTTGCCACAACACCCCGCCGGTATCGGCGTTCAAGGCTATCAGGACGGCCGGGGGCGGGCGTTCGGCTTCAGGTTGTGACGCGGCGGCCTGTCGCCACGTCTGATATTCTTCCGGACGCAAACGGTCTTCCGGAGTCAAAGGACGATCGATCAGGAAAACCCGCCGTTGGGCGACGGCGATAGTATTGTTGCGTATGGAATACCTGGGTGCGTGTTTCCATTTGAGCCGGCCGGTGGCCGCATCCAGAGCAAACAACAGGATGGATTCGCTGAAAATCCGGCTCATATCGGATTTCATGAATGCCCAGGTAACGGTGTGCTCCTCGTTGAACAGCGAGCCGAACAAGGTGCCATTTTCGCAGGCAATATAGCCCCACTGCCCACGGCCACCATCGGGGCGAGCCGGCGCGGGAAATTCGTTAATTTCCCTGCCCGTTTTAGCGTCGATCAGGAAACAGCGATCCTCGACGGCGACGTAGAGGATTCCGTCGGCCAGGCAGAAATTACTGCCGGTGATGGCCGCCCCGTTGAGATGCTCCTGATCGTAATGCTTGAGGATCCCCGGCAGTGGATATTCCCAGAGCACCCGCCCGTTATAAGCATCAATAGCCCGCAGGCCGTCCATGCCTTCGACAAAGAGACGGCCCTCCCAAACCAGCGGGGCCGGCCCGCGCCCGTGGCGCGAGGGCATGGTAAAATCGTTGTCGGTCCACCAGAGCATGCCCAGCGGTCCGGCCACGAGGGTATCCGCGCTGCACGCGGTGTTGGCCGGATCGCAATACTGATGGGTCCATACGCTGGCGCCGGGAAGCCCTTCACGTACGGAAACAGTCATTTCCCCCGGTCGACCCAGACATACAACGCCACCGAACGGCCGCTGGAGACGAAGATATTCATCGCGGGACACACCATCCGCTCCCTGCCCTACCGAGCGGCCGGAGACAACCAGATCGGCGAAATAAGGGGCGAAAGTAGTAGCCGTGGGGTCGCCCTGAAAAACGGTCACCCGCGAGCCGTAAAGACCGGCCGCGTTGAGCCGGGTACGGGCTCGGCCAACATTCTCCGCATCCGCATCGATGGCAATGATCCGAAGATTCGTCCGACGGGCCAGCTCATAAGCAAGCTCGCCACTCCCGCAGGCCAAATCCAGGCAATACCCGTCGGTTACCCTGGACAAGCGAATAATTTCTTCCACCGCCTGGATATAACTTTTGTTGTCGGCGTAAGGATGTTTGTCGAGATCGGCGGTGATGGTTGTTGGCGCGGAAGGCGCGTCTTCGCCATAGCAGTAGATATACCCCTTGTCCGTGCTGACATAAAGCCGCCCGTCGGCGACGGCCAGACCGTGAACTGTTCCTTCCACTTCATGCGACCATAACGGGGATTTCGAAGGGATATCGAAGGCCATAACTGTACATGTATTATTGGTTTTTCCACCGGCAATAACCGTCTGGCCCACGACGATCAACGGAGTCTCGACAGGGCAGGAAGCTTTGATCGACCAAGCCGGGGTATTGACGACTTTTTTCGCCACTTTGTTCCCCAGCCGATCGATGACTTCGGTATCCTGAAAAAGGTTGTTCCGGTCGATTCCCCTGATCTCCTGGCCGGTAGCATAGATAATATGGCCTGGCGACAGGACGACGGCCGACGTGGGGATACCCGCTGTTATGGCGCTTCCGTCGGCGGGATCAAAGATGGCGTTGCCGTTGAACAGGTAATGATCATCGGTGGTAATGAAAGCACCGCCCCTGTGCCCATTAGCCTGCAAATGGAAATATAGAAAGCGACCGTCGCTTCGATCGAGGGCGGCCGGCACCGCCCGACCGGTGGGCACGAAAAGACGATCACGGTTGGCTACGAGGTATCCTTGGGCGGCCAACCCGCTGTTGGCCTCCGCGGTGGGATGCGGTTGGGGCATTTCGATCGTGCCCGAATCGTGGTTGGTCCACAACTCGCGCCCCGTCTCGGCGTCCAGGGCGTAGATAAAAATTCCTTCGGTGGGCCAGATCCCGGCGGCAAAATAAACCACGTCATCGACAATGACCGGCCCGCCACGAGCCGGCCAGCGGGAGATCATGTGTCCATTACCCAGAACCATGCCGTCGCCGGGACCGCCGCGTTTTTTCCAGACCAACTGGCCGTCGGCGGCCCTCAGACAATAGAGATGGCCGTCGTCGCTGACCGCAAAAAGCCGATCTTTCCAGATGACCGGCGCGAAACGCACCGGCCCACCGGTGAAAAAGCACCAGCGCGGACGGCCACTGACGGCATCAAGGGCGTGAATCTGACCATCGGCGGAACTGCCGAAGAAAAGTGATCCGTCGGCAACGACCGTATGGTAGGCGTAATCAAAGCGCATGCGCGTATCCGCGCCCTGCCACGCGGGTTGAGGCGCATGGCGATGCTTGTATATCCATTGCAGGGATAGCGAAGCGGGTAATTGCTCCGACGTGTAACCGCTACGACCGGCGTCCGCCCGATAGGTAGGCCAATCGCCGGCAACGATAGCCGTTGAACATAGCGTGAGAATCACGAGTACTCTGAAGATACGCATCAGTTACATCCGAAGAATAAGATCGCGGGCCGCCTCGCGCAGTTGCTGCTCGCCGGAAATATGGTTGACCCCGCAATTGACCTCGTACGAGCCGAAAGGGAACTGCTCGCGCGTGGCAATGTAACCGATATCCGCGTTGCCCTCCGTGACGGTAATCAGGCGTTCGCCGTATGTATTGGATCGCAGGTAATCGGTGGTGGCCATCACCGTCTCCGCCGGGAGGGCCGCCAGATATACGTCATTCAAGACCAGGGCAAACAAGTCATAAGGCGTGGAGCGTTTTGATAGATCCTGATCGCTCAGTTCATACCAGGTCTCCACGATGTCCTTCATCCAATACGCTCGATTGACCACCTCGGCCAGCTTCTTGATTTCACCAATCGGCGCTTTGGCGCCTAGGGCTTGCTTGTACTCGGTCATGGCCTTTTTCTTGGCCTCTTCGTAACCGCTTTTCCGTGCAGGGATGTCCTCGCGGAGCGGCATAAGCATCCCTTGATACGCCCCCGCCAGTCGCGTCAAGGGCACGAAAGAGTCCGGCTTCAAGGCGCTTAGCGCGGCATCGGCCATCGCCCGTCCTTCACTCTCAACTTTGGACCAGAGCTCTTCGTCACTGACCACGCTCAGGTTGCCGGCCGGCCCGAAGGGCGTGTCGGCGATATTGGTTTTCGCCGGATCGACCCGGAATTCAAGATATTCTTTCGGTACCAGATCGCCGCACGGCCCGACCAGGAACAGGGCCTGCCCCCCCAGGGCCTCGCGCAAGCGGCGTTTGGCATAACCCGGCACGCAAGCGGAAATCATCAGCTTCGACGCGCAGGAGGCCAATTGAGTATGCGTGGCGAAACGAATCACCGAACCTAGGATTTTGCCGCCATGCGCCTCGCGAAAGACGAGCAGTTGCAGCAATTCATCGACCGGTGCGCGGTTGATGAGCGGCTCATCCGTTCGATATTTTTCCGGAATCTCGCCCGCGAACATCCGTTGTAGAGTTTCCGTGAGTAGCCACCGAGCGTCCACCGTACCTTTGTCATCAGGATAATGATAGCCGTACCAGAAGGTCAGCGTTCCCAGATCGTTGTCGATGAAGTTGCGGCGGTTTATGGAAAATCGATTCCCTACGCGGGCTACGGAAAAAGCCATCTCCGCGGGTTGAGCGGATTTTTCGGCCGTCGCGATCGCGGCACTGACCCGTTCGATCATGATTTCCGGCTTCGCCACGATGAGGTTCCAGTCCAGACTTGAATGATTATGCGTGCAATGCAGCAAGATGTTTTCGACCGGAATGTTGACCCGCTCGGCGATTCGTTCGCGCAGCTTCAGATTGCCGTAATGAGAAAACATGGCCAGGTCGAGCGCGACCAGCGCGTAGCGATTTTGCCCGTCCGCCAGAAACATGGCGGCCGCCTCGATATCGTCATGAAACGGTAAGGTTGACGCAGCCGCGTCATTGATCAGCACGGTACCGAACCCGACCCGCACCGGAGAGGGCGCGGGGCTTTGCGCTTGCAGGCCGCGGGCCGCGAATCCCGACACGGCCGCGCTGCCGCCGAGGGCCAGGAAATCCCTGCGTCTCATGGCTCTACCCCTGTTTTTTCGAGAAAATCGTCTCGTTGGTCACCAGCGGCCGTGCCCAAAAGCCGATGCTCAGGACGTAGCCGAGCGTGAGGTAAAGAAACAGCATACCACATCGCAGATCGCCGAACCAGTCGGCCAGTTTCCCGATGATCAGAGGGACGATGGCTCCCCCGGCGATCCCCGTGCATAAAATACCGGCAAAAGCGCCATGATGCCGATCCAACGAATTTAAGCCCAGCGAAAAAACGACACACCACATGGTCGAGAGAAACAAGCCCACCAGCGGAAAACAGGTCAAGGCCATGCGCGTCGAACCCAACAACGCCAGGGTCAGGGATCCCAACGCGCTCAGCGCGAAAAGAATGAGGACGATGCGACTGTCCAGCAATTTCAGGAAAAGCATGCCGAAGAGGGTGCCCAAGGTGAAAAGGCCCCAGAACCAGGCCACGGTCTCCGCCCCCTGACCTTCCGGATGGATCCCATGATAATCCTTGAGGAATTGGGATATCCAATCGCCCACCCCTTGCTCGGACCCCACGTAGGCAAAGATGCCCAGGAAAAATAACCGAACGGTTCTGTTCCTGAATAATTGCCGATGGATCGCCCAGGCCCCCACCCGCTCGTCTTCCTTTAAATCAACACGCGGAAGCCGAACGCAGCAAACCAGAATCAGCATGACCAGAAAGACCAACGCAAAAACCCAGTACAACGAGACCCAGGATAATTCCGGGGGAACGATTCTGGAAAGCGTCTCGATGAGCCTATTCCCGTTCGCCGGTGTTTTTCCAAGATTTTCCACCAGATATTGATAAATGATGGGGCTGATGGTGGACCCGGCCCCGAAAATCAACTGCACGAGAACCAGATTGAAAGCGAAATGCTCCTCGCCGCCGGCCACTCGGAGCAGCGGGTTCAAGGCCACTTGCAGCATGGTGATACACACGCCGATCATCCACAGCGACGCGAAGGCCATCCCATATCCCGGCCGAACGGCGAAAACCAGAGAACCGACCAGGGCAAAGGCGAAGGCCACGATCAGGGCGGGCTTTTCCTTGAATCTTTCCACGAATACGCCGGCGGGAATGGAAAGCAGGCCGTAGGCAATCCAGAAGGAAAACTTCAGCAGGGCCACGCCCGCGTATTTCAAACCGAAACTGTCTTTAATGGCCGGATTGATGGAACCGAAAATATTGGAGACAAAACCGATGGCGAAGAACACGATGCAGACCAACAGGACAACGAAATAATTCCTTTTCATGCATCGCCCCTTGGGAATTCGCGGCGGTCATTCCCGCATGGTGACTTTCATCGAGTTGCGAAAAACACCCGCGCACCGGCCGCGAAGGTTGGCCATGTGGTGCACGAACAACTCAATAAAAGGAGCGCAAAGCAGCGGAAAACAACGCGGCGAGGGATTGGGCAGGACCACGTTTAAAAGGTTCGCGTTTCCCTTGCACGACGTGTCGGACAGGACCAGCACCTTGCTGCCCATCTCGGCCACTTCCCGGGCCAGGCCGCAGGTTAGTTCCGGTCGATGAGGCCGCGAACAAATAAACGCCGCGGCATGTCCCGCCCCGGCCAGTTCGATCGGCCCGTGCCGAAACATTCCCGCCGAAAGAGTTTCGCTGAAGACGTCCGCTCCCTCCTTGATGATCAACGCCCATTGCTCGGCGGTGGCCAAATCCGCGCCCCGCCCGATGAAGTGGATATTGCTCAACGCCCCGAAAAAATCAACCGCGCGGCGAGCTTGTTGATCGGTGTGTTCCAAGGTGTGCTCCACGAGGTCCGCCAGATGTCGTAATTGTTCAAGGGTTGGCGAGGTATCCCGGCCTCGTAGAGCATCGGAAAGCAGAAGCAGGACGGCCAACGTATTGGTGTAAGACTTGGACGAGATCGATCTTTCCTCGCCGGAACGGATCGGCAGGATGGTATCGGCGCCCGCTCCGACGCTGCTGGCCTGGTCATGGACGATGGCCAGGATCGGAACGCGCCCCTTCGCTTGCTGGACCACTTGGCGCGTTTCGGCGCTCTCGCCCGATTGGGAGATAGCGATCAGAGTCTCCTGACCATGAATTTGCTCCATGCCGAAATGCAGAAGCTCGCCGGCGTCCATGAGGAGTATCGTCGGCCCCAACGAAACCAACTCACGATAGGTGATACGCGGGGCATATAAGGAACTGCCCATCCCGGTAAAAAGAATGAGTCGCCGGTTTCCGCAGGCGGCGACGGCCTCGCGCAGCCTCGCTTGCCCTTCGGCATCTTGGTAGTAACTCGCAAGGTCTCTCAAGGCTTGCGGCTGGGCGGCTATTTCATCCACAAAAACGGATTCGTCCATCATTCGATTGCTCCGGCACTGGGCCAGAATGTGCCTTTCTGCTAATCTGTCTGTTCTTACGGTCAAAATATCATGAGCATATCAACCATTATCATGGAAATACCTTCCCGATGCAACAGATCTAATTGTAAAAATGTGGTTATGATCGCTTCCGCCCGACGGGGATCAAGGTTTCGCACCAATGGCAGGACGGTTTCAAAAAGCGAATTACCTTGGATTTCGCTGCTTTCCGGGCCGATTTTGAACTCAAGCCGGGGGTCTTCCGTTTTTTTACCGGCGTACTGCTGGCCGATAACTTCAAAAAATGAAACCGGTTCTGGCAAATGACGAACGCTGTATTGCTTTATATTTGCCTTTTTTGCGGCAAAAACAATAGCGTCATTCAGAGTGCCGATCCGGTCGACCAGGCCGAGCTTGAGGGCCTGTTGGCCGGTGTAAACCCTTCCCCCGGCGATGGCTTCGATATCCTGGCTCAGCCGCTCCCCCCGGGCGGCCTGCACGTGTTTCTTAAAAAGCACGTACATTTCATCCATCTGTTTCCTGACAATCTGCCTTTCGGTTTCATCGAAAATTCGGGCGGAACTCCACAAGGCCGCATGCGCGCCCCGCTGATACTCGTGCCAATGCACGCCAAGCTTGCCCCACATGTCCGTAGTGGCCAGTTTGCCGATCACCACGCCGATCGAACCGGTAATCGTGCTCTGGTCCGCGAAAATCTCTCCACCGCCGCAGGCCACGTAATACCCCCCGCTACCGGCCTTGTGTCCGAAAGAAACAACCAGCGGTTTCTTCGCCAATACCCGTTTGGTGGCATCGAGAATAATTTCGCTGGCGGTCACCGATCCCCCGCCCGAATCGACTCGCAAAACGACCGCCTTAATGTTTTCGTCCGCGACGGCCTCATCAAGCGCCTTGCGGATGGTTGTACTCCAGGCCTGGGGGAACCGCGATCCGAAGGGGCTGGACGACTCACTGCCAGGGAGGATCGGTCCGTTCACATACACAATGGCCACCGAATCTCCGGAGGGTTTCTTCTTGACCGTCATCAGGTTGCGCATCAGATCGAAAATCGCGAGCGGGCTGGAAAAATCGATCTCCGGTTTTTTCGGCGAGCCGTAATTCTTCACCCACTGGATTTGCTCTCCGAATCGCGTGCTCAGTTCGGCCGTCATATCCTGTATATTTTCCACGACATCAATCAAGCCCATCTGACGGGCCTGGTCGGCGTGATACCAGATCCCATCGATCCAACCCCGGACTTGTTCCGTGGATACGCCACGCCCCTCGGCGATCATATTCACCAGGGTTTCAAATTGGCTGTCCAGTATCCAGTTCGTCATCTCCTCGGCCTGTGGGCTTGGACCTGTGCGCATGAAGATTTCGGCCGCCGATTTGTATTCGCCGCAGGTCATGAAATCGGGCACCACGGCGATCTTGTCCAACAGCCCGCGGATATAGGGGCTTTCCAGATGCAGCCCGTTCAGCATAACGGTGCCCGTCGGCGGCATACTCACGCGCGAGGCCCCGCAAAACAGCGCAAAGGTGTCGGTCGCCAGCGCGTCGGCGTGAACGAAGACCTCCTTACCGGAGGTCCGGATGCGAGCAATGGCCTGGCGCAATTCCTCGACCTGAGCCAGTTGCAGATGAAACCTCATCCGGTCAAAGGTCAGCACGACGGCCTTGACCGTCGGGTCTTCGGCTGCTTTGTTCATGCGCATGACCAGATCCACCAGGGCGATTGGCCGGGATGCGCCGAAATTCAACGTATCGTCGATCGGCCTTTCGATGATCGGCCCGCTAAAAGCGAAAACCGCAACCACCGGCGTCGCCGGTACGCTGGTCGAGCGGGCCTGGCCCCAGGCAGTCGAAACCGCCCCGCCCGCGAAAACAAGCACGAACAATAGAAATCGGGCATATGGTCTCATGATATTTCTCCCGGAAAAGGGAATGGTTTCGATGTAAAGCTACCGGCTACTTTCAGCAATTCTATTCATGCCTATATATTCGCCCCATCGCTCCGACTGGCGAGATGATCGTGGATCATGGCGGCCGCGCCCATGACCGCGGCTCGATCGGACAATTGAGCGCGGACCATTCTTTCCCCGGCCGCCGCACCCCAAGTCGTTTGCACCACGGCCAACATGCTCGGTGCAAACGCCTCGAAGGCCCCGGCAAGCCCACCGCCTATCGCAATCCGCCGCGGATCCAAAAAAGAAAGAACCATAACCGCCACGCGGCCGACGGCCGTTCCGAAACGTTCAAAGACAGTCTTGGCCGCCTTGTCGCCCGCGCGAAAACGCTCGAAGATTTCATGTGGCGGTAGCTTATGCCCCGCGTATTGACGGTAATCTTCCTCGATGGCCTTGATCGAGACGGCCTGTTCGAGAATCCGATTATCCGCCCAAGGGATATTCCATATCTCTCCGGCAAACGAACGCGATCCGCGATACACCCGGCCGTCGATGATGATTCCACAACCCAGACCGGTCCCCAGGGTCAAGCAGACAGCCGGGGAACACTCCCGCAACGCGCCGGCCAGATATTCGCCGTAGGCCATGCACCGCGCATCGTTTTCCAAAACCACCGGCAACTTGAAATGCTCCGCCAATCGCGAGCGCAGCGGATAGTCTTGCATGGTCGGCAGGTTCTCGGCCAAGTTAAGGTCCAGTCGGTCGGTTTCCGGGCCGGCCGGCACTGGAACACCCATACCGATACCGGCGATACGATACCCGTGGGAGACCTTTTCGATCAATTGCGTCAGGGTGTGCAGGATCTGCTCGGCCGATCGCTGATTTTCTGTACTCGCGATTTGATAACCGAGGATTTGTGTACCCTGCACCACGCCGGCGGCTATCGTGGTACCCCCCAGATCCACTCCGACAAATGGTTCCCGAACGCCCAAGACCGCTCCTTCCGTGTTGCAGGATGCGATTCCCATAGACCCCGCCGTGGCCATCGCCCCGTCCATAATCCGAACGTAGCAACAATGAAGATAAAGCGCGGCCTTGTCAAGGCCGAACTCAATCCAGAACCACGTTTGGGACTGTGACAGAGACGGCGGGGTAGGGTGAGAGGGGAAGATTGAGGGACGGCGAGACAGAGCGACGGTGCGATTGGGTAAGGAACCACCACCAGCCCACACCAGCCCGCAGCAGTTTACCTCGCCTGCCTCGCTGTGGCGGGCCTTGGCGGGCGAGCAAGGGACACCAGCCCGACGCGCCAGCGAGGGTTAAGCCCCGAAAGGCGAGACGTAACACCCTCGTATAGGATAGAGAGGGGGAGACAAGGGGACGGGGAGATGGATGGACAAAGAGATCGCATAAGACCTTCCTTGCTCACTGGCTTTCTATTTCCTGCCCCCTGCCAAAGGTCCGCTCGCCTCGGCTGGGCGGGCCGCGTCGGAATCGCTGCCTACTGATTACCGACTGCTGACTGCTTTCTTGCTTCCTCGCTAACTTTCTCTCTTTTTTCTACCCCCCTACAGCAGAGCGGCGGGATTCAGACTGAAATGCTCGGCGAGAATTCGGATGTGCGCCTTGCTTAGTTCACGTTCGCCGCTCAGAATCCGATGTCCGAGGCTGCGATCCCCAAGCAGCCGCCCCAAGTCTGACTCACTCATGCCGTGCTCGTTCATGAGGCTTCGCAGCAATTCCACGGGCGTCATTTTCGCGTCCTCGATGGCATGATGCTCGGATTCGTATTTCTCGACGAAGGTGGCGATAGCGTCGAAGTAGTCCTGCTGGTCGACATTCATCTCGAAGCCCGCCATCGCGTCCAGCACGGCCAAGGCGTTGCGGTAATCCACGTCGTCATGCAGCGGGCGCGGCATGAACAGGCCCACCAATTCCGCGTAGGTTTCAGGGATATCATCGTGTGTCCATGTTCTGGTTTTCATAACTGCTCCTTCCAGGCATCGCGGCCGTATTCCTTGTGCGTCAAGACCATCAGCGTGTAAACGATCCGCGTGTTGTAATGGATGGCCACGATCAGCCGGTAACGGTTATGGGCGATGTTGAAGACCGTCACCGGTCGCCCGCTGGTCACCGTCACCAGATCGGCGCTGGGGAAGGTCTTGCGAACCTCGGCGAAGTTCCGCCACTCGGCCGCCTTCGTCGTCTGTACCCACGTACGCAATGACGCCTCGGCCTCGCAATGGGCCAGCCAGAACTCCTTCAACATGCTCATCTTGATGATCCGCATCCACACATTATTATCGGCAGGTGATGACATAATGTCAACAGGGTTTACTGAAATACGGTCCAGAGGCGTAAGTAAGGGATACCAGCCCGCACCAGCCCGACGCGCCAGCAAGGAATCATCTTGGCCAGCCCGAAGCGCGAGCAAGGGACACCAGCCCGCACCAGCCCGACGCTGTTTACCCGCCTGCCTCGCCGTGGCGGGCCGTGGCGGGCGAGCGAGGGTTTATCTCCACCAGCCCGAAGCGCGAGCAAGGGACACCAGCCCGCAGCGCCAGCAAGGGAATGAGACGCCGAGTAAGCAAGACAGCAAGTAAACAAGGCAGCGAGGCCAGACCGGCGACCTTCCTCGCTTACTTGCTCTCTCTCCAACTCGCTCGTCACCCATCTTCAGTAGTGACCCCCTTACCCTCTAGTAAAAACACCTAAAAGCTAGTGGTTACTATCATTTGTATCTCCTTCCATGACAATGCATTATGGCGCTTTTCGGGGAGGTTTGGGTTCGTTTGGCGCTTTTACAATATTCACCACGGAGGCACGGAGACACGGAGGGGAATATTTGTGACAGCGTGGTAGTGCAATGGCCGGCCG
>CAZXSA010000013.1:0-37165 GCA_964642815.1 uncultured Planctomycetales bacterium
TTTACTTACCTAAAACTATAGCATTGATTATCGGCTCGTCAAGCTATTTTTTACTATCGTCGAGGGAGTTTACGCTGGCCGGTCGGCCCCCTTAATCCTGGCCTGCCAAGCGGCGTTCCGGCCGGCGGTCCCCTTGGTCGCGGGCCATTGGACTAAGTGCCTCGAAATCAGAGGTTATTGGTGCTTTTTCTTCAGCAGGGTGGCATGGACAGGGGCCGATACTCCGGGCTCTGCCGTGCTGTCACGGCCGTGATATGGAATACGACCATCCCACCATACGCCGTGGCTCGTCCCGGCCTGCTCGGAATATATATTCAGTCCATGCCGAAACTTACAGCCGTACCAGCCGCGAAAAACGGGTACGCCCAACCACCAGCCGTCCTATAAATCCTTATCTACCCAGAAATCTAATCTGCACCGACCTGATATTCCTCTATGCCCCATCGGCGGGTATGTGAGCGACGGTTGCGACCACCGCCTTGCCTCCCCATAATGGGCATGGTTCGCCGTTTGGCTTGCGGACTCTGGATCATTAACGGAACCATCCACGCCGAGGGGCGGATTGGCATGGCGTACAAGGTTTTGTTAGATGGTTTTGGTGCAAGACCTTAGAACCTTTTGCGTCGTTGTTCCGTGGCCGGAATGCAACCATGATCACTGACCATCCCAATACCCTGCTCTGCGTTCCCTTCACCACCCCGAGCGTCGAGCAAACCTTGGCTTTGTTGCACGCCCCAGGCCGGGTCTTTGATGTCGCCGAGCTACGTCTGGATTATATGGAACAACCGGATGTAGCCCGGCTGCTGCGGAACAAGCCCTGTCCGGTGATTGTCACGAACCGACCGCCGCGCGAGGGCGGGCGCTGGACGGGCACGGAAGAACGCCGCCTTGAACTACTGGCCGAAGCCGATCGTCTCGGGGCCGACTATATCGATATCGAATGGGACGCCCGCGAGCGCTTCAGCCATCCGGGTCGGGCCCGGCTCATCGTCTCGCACCACAATTTCAAGGAGACTCCGGCAAACATTGCCGAGATCGCTCGGCGGATCGAGGCCGCCGATGCCGACATCGTCAAGGTCGCGACAATGGCCAACACCCCGGCGGACAATGTAGCCATGCTGCATGTGCTCCGGGCGGCTCGTAAGCCGACCATCGCGCTTACCATGGGCGAGCACGGAAACCTCCTGCGTATCCTCGGTCCGAAAGAAAACGCTTTTCTCGTATACGCTTCGGTGGATGCCGGGCGCGAATCAGCCCCGGGCCAGGTACCGGTCAACGAGTTGGTCGAGGTGTTTCGTTTTCGCGAGATACGACCGAGCACGCGGTGTTTTGGTATCCTTGGTGACCTGGCCCCGCATCCGCTATGCGCCGCTCTACTCAACGGGGCTTTTCGTCATCTGGCCGTCGATGCGGTGGCCTTGCCGATGCGCTCGGAGATGCCCGCCGATACGCTGAAGGCTTATCGAGAGGTGCCCATCGACGGCTATGCGGTTCTTCCGCCACACCGCGCCACGATCATCGATTTGCTGGATGAGTTTGAACCTCTTGCCCGACAGACCGGCCGCGTGGATGCCGTGGTCTCCGATGCGAATAAGCTTCGCGGTTATTGCCTGTCTCCGCTCTCGGGCGAATCGAACGCCGTCGATCAGCCATCGGCGGATAAGGCCACCCTGGTTGAGTATCTGGCCGCCGTCTTTGAGCTCTGGACTAGCCAACCGGCCCCTCGCGAATTCATGCATGCGATCACCGGTGCTTAAGAGTTATCCATCATGCTGGTGCATGAATATGCTGGTGCGAGAATCCTTTCTCGCACCCACGTATTGGAGGATCTTTTCCCACGTCACGCGGGATAGGAATCCCGATACAGGGGCTGTCGAGATAGGAATCTCGACAGAGCGATCGTTGTCTGAAAAACCAGACCCGGTTGAGCGTTTCAACCGGGCCTGGCTGACACCGTGGACGGATCCAACCGTCCCTTTCGCTTGTTAAAAAGCTCCCCGCAAACACGTTATTGGATGACGACGCACGTCGGCCGAATGCATTTGACCGTCTTACGCAGAAAATGCCGCACATATTCGGCGACGGCCTCGTGTTCTTCCTCGAGAGCATAGTGTCCGCTGTCCAGCAGGCGGATTTCAGCGCGAGGCAGATCGCGTTTGAACGCCAACGCGCCGTTAAGGCTGAAGATCGGATCGTTTTTACCCCACAGGATCATCGTCGGCGGCTGGTGGGTGCGCAAATACTCGTGCCACTGGGGATAGTGCCGGACGTTGGTTTGGTAATCGTAAAGCAGGTCAAGCTGCACGCGGTCGTTACCCGGCCGACTCAGGCAGGCGTAGTCCATGTTCCAGGCGTCCGGGCTGATTTTGTGCGGATGGCGGGCGCCCGCGGTGTATTGCCATCGGATACCCTCGCGCGTGAGCAGTCGGCGAAGCAGGGCTTCGGTTTCCGCGATTCGTCTATTCCAGTAAACAAAGATAGGTTGATTGACCGGAGTAAAACCCTCGCGGTAGGCGTTTCCGTTCTGGACGATCAGGGCGTCGATCCATTCCGGATTTTGCACGGCCAGGCGCAGACCGATGGGCACGCCATAGCCGTGCATGTAGAGGCTGAAACGCTCGACGTTGACCCGATTGAGAAACTGGCGCATGACCTCGGCCAGATGATCGAAACTATAGGTGAATTTGTCGGCCGCCGGGGCGTCACTGTTACCGAAGCCGGGATAGTCCGGGGCCAGCACATGAAATTCGTCCGCCAATGCCGGGATTAGGTTTCGGAACATGTGCGACGAGGAAGGAAAGCCGTGCAGCAAAACCAAGGCCGGGAAATTCGCTGCCCCCGCCTCCCGGTAGAAGATCTTTATCCCCTGTTCGACCGCCACTTTTTTGTATTGGATTTCGCACATGAGCCTGACCCCCGGCACGCTGTTTACTCCATCCTAGGTATCCCCTGTTGGGTTGACCAACCCTTGTTGCATTTTTGGAGCAGATGCCCCAAGGATGGAAACCCACGGAACCACACGGATGCGTTAAGTCTCGGTGAGATAATCAGTTCTTCCGTCTTCATCCTTCCATCCACCCGTTCCGCCCAATCTCCCCGATCCGGACCACCGCGCGTGTTCTTATTGGAAAGGCCATGTCGTATGGCTGCTTCTCTTGGCGTTGAGCAGGCCGAAAAAAAGCCTCATTCATGCAAAATCGTAAAAGCGCCAAATGAGGCCGTCGCGGAAAAAGGATATAACTCTTTGTCGAAAAATACCTTACATAGCATCCTGTCTTGATCGCCCCAACTCCCCACCGACTGTACCGGCCGAAAGATTGGTGTATACTGTGCGTTCCCCCGACGCGTGTTGCCGCCCGCCGGCCTGACCGACACCCAGAGGGGCAAGATAGTCGCGGCAAATCCGCCTTGGGCGGATCGGTCGGCTTAGACATCCAGAGTGAGGTTTTCCATGATTGGCGCAGAATCCGTATCGCAGACGATTCCCGTTCACCCGGTGCAGACCGCCTTCCGCAAGATCGTCACCCAGCAGTTACCGCCGCCGCAGGTCCGTCCGCTGATGGAGGCATCCGGCCGGTACGAGCCGCGGGCGATGCTCGGCCAGCCGCCGGTGGTCTGGGATCGGGCGGAAGGGTTCAGTATTTACGACGCTTACGGCAACCAGTGGCTGGATTTCTCCAGCGGAGTATTGATCACCAACGCCGGCCACGGGCGCAAGGAAATCGCCGACGCCATCATCCGGCAGACGCAACACGGCTTGCTGACCAGCTACGTTTTCCTGAACGAGCCGCGCGTCCGCCTGACCCAGATGATCGCCGACCTGGCCCCTGAGCCGTTGAAAAAGGTCTTCCTGGTTTCCACCGGCAGCGAAACCATCGAATGCGCGATCAAGCTGAGCCGGACCTACGGCCGCAAGATCAGCCCGGATAAGAAAGTTATTATCAGCTATCACCATGCGTTTCACGGCCGCACCCTCGGCGCTCAGCAGATTGGAGGTATCCCCGCCCTCAAGGAGTGGATCGGGAACCTCGATCCGGAAATGATCCAAGTGCCTTTTCCCGACGGCTTCCGCTGCGGCGATACCAGCTTCGCCTTCTTCGAGAGGGCCCTCGAATGCGCCGGTATCGAACCGAAAAACGTCTGCGGGGTGATCGCCGAGACCTATCAGGGCGGCGGGGCGAGCTTCGGCCCGCGCGAGTATTTCCAGGAAATGCGCCAGTGGTGCGACAAGTGGAACGTGGTCCTGACTTTTGACGAAGTGCAGGCCGGTTTCGGAAGATGCGGCCGCATGTGGGGTTTCGAGCATTACGGCATCGTGCCCGATCTGATGTGCCTCGGCAAAGGTATCAGCAGCAGTATGCCGATCGCCGCCGTGGTCGGCTCGGCCGAACTGATGGACCTGTACCCGCCCGGCTCGATGACCAGCACGCATTCGGGTAACCCGATCTGTTGCGCGGCGGCGGTCGCCAATATCGAGCTGATCGTCAAGGAAAAACTGGTGGAAAACGCCGCCCTGGTCGGCGAGGTACTGCATCAGGAACTGTGGAAGCAACTGAAACCCTACGACGAGAGGATCGGGGCGATTCAGGGCAAAGGGCTGGTGGCCGGCATCCAGGTGACCAAGCCGAACAGTACCGAACCGGACGCCGAATTGGCCCGTAAGATCGTCTGGAACGCGGTCGGCCGCGGCCTCATGCTGTTTTCCCCGGTCGGGTTCGGCGGCTCGACCGTCAAGATTTGTCCGCCGCTGTGCATTACCCGCGAGGCGGTCATCGAGGGGGTTGGCGCTCTGGCCGAGGCCTTCGCTGACAGTGTGGCTTGAGTCCGCGATAAACAGGTGCCGGCCGTCGATTATGGGGCGTGGCTAAATGGATAGGGAAAAGCCCCCCAAATACGAAAAGTCACCTTTGACGCTAAACGATAACTAAATGGTAAAGGGCACGCCCCAGGCCGCCGCTCATGGCTCAGCCTGGGTGTTTTGGTATTCCCGCGGACGAAAGGTTGGGGGGTCTTTTTTTTACCTTTGTAGAGAAGGGGCGAGGCAGAACCGCATGTCGAAACCGCAGAAGATTCTGATTGTCGATGATGACCCGATCATGATTCGGCTACTGGAGAAGCACCTGAGTTCGACGGGTTATCCGCTGCTGAAGGCTTCGGACGGAGCCGAGGCCTTGCGGCTGATCCTGGCCGAAGGTCCGGGCCTGGTCATCACCGACTGGGAAATGCCGAGCATGAACGGCGTCGAGTTGTGCAGAGCTGTTCGGTCATCGGATGGCGTGGGGCCGATGTATCTGATTATTCTGACTTCCCATTCGGACAAGAAGCGGGTGGTGGAGGCGTTCGACGCGGGCGCGGACGATTATGTGTCCAAACCTTTCGATCGCGGCGAATTGCTGGCCCGGGTCAAGGCGGGAATGCGGGTGATCGAGGCCGAGGCGGACTTGGCCCGGCAAAATCTTGAAATCCATAAAATCAACGCCGAGTTGACGGTCCTCAATGCCAAACTGGAGCAGATCGCCACCACGGACGAATTGACCGGTCTGGCGAATCGGCGTCAAGCCATGGAACGGTTGACGGAACATTGGGAAATGGCCTTGCGGCATCAGCAATCCATCTGCTGCATCATGATCGACCTGGATCATTTCAAGCGGGTCAACGATACCCATGGACACGATGCGGGGGACGTTGTGTTACGAGAATTGGGACGAATTCTAAGTCAGTACACGCGTCTGGGTGACCTGGCTTGTCGGCTGGGGGGCGAGGAGTTTCTGATTCTCTGCCCGCATACCAACACCGAAGGCGCAAGATTGTTGGCCGAACGCCTGCGTAAAAAGGTGGAATCCACGACCATCGTTATCGATGATAGAAAATTGAACGTCACCATCAGCCTCGGCGTGGCCGAACGCAACGATTTTACCAATAGCAAGGATGACCTGCTGAAAAGCGCCGATTACGCTCTTTATCAGGCCAAGCATGGGGGGCGGAATCGCGTCTACGTCAACGATGCCGATGGATTTCAACAGATTGTTGAGCTCTATGCTCCCGGCGCGGCCGTCGTGTGCAACAAGGCTCATACGGACTGACGTTCGCGGATACCCAACCCCGGTTCATCGTTTAAAATCATTCGTCCTCCCGCGCCGCCGATCCCCTCGAAAGGATCGTCCGCCAGGAGCAGGTGGCCGTCGAGATCGAGGTAATCCGCCAGCGGGGCCAGTTGGGCGGCGGCGGCGATACCGACGCTGGTTTCCACCATGCAACCGAGCATCACCTTCAAACCGGCGGCCCTGGCCGTGTGAATCATGGGTAACGCCCGGCGAATCCCGCCGCATTTACAGAGTTTGATGTTGATCCCGTCGAAGGCTTCCGCGCAGGGCAATACATCTTCGAGGTTGATGCAACTTTCGTCGGCCAGCAGAGGGGGCAGGCCGGCGGCGCGGACGGCCGGCAGGCCGGCATGATCGCCGCGCGGCGTTGGCTGCTCGATGAACTCGACGCCGAAGTCCGCCATTCGCCGGCAACGTTCCAGCACATTGGCCGAGGTCCACCCGCAATTGGCGTCGACGCGGAGCGGCTTGTCGGGCGCTTCCCGGCGGATGATCTTAAGAATAGCCTCATCTTGCGCGGTGCCTACCTTGATTTTGAGGATGGGATAAGAAGCCGCCTCGCGCACTTTGCGAGCGATGGTTTCCGGATCATCCAGACCGATGGTGAAGGAAGTCAGCGGGCAATGATCGCGATCCAGGCCGAGGAGTTTCCATACCGGGATGTTGAGCAGTTTGCCTATCAGATCGTGCAACGCGCCGTCGATGGCGGCAACGGCGGCGGATTGCTCCGGGAACCGCTGCCACAGGGTATCCAGAATGCGATCCAGGGCGAATGGATCGTTGCCGAGAATATTGCCGGCGGCGGCAAAGACGGCCTCGGCCGAGTCCAGTGATTGGCGGTAATAAGCGGACGGAGCGGCCTCGCCCCAGCCGACCTTGCCGTTTTGGGCGATCTGGACGAGCAATACCGGTTTGTCTACCGCGCGGCTGGCCTGCACGCGGGCGATGTTGAATGGATGCCGCAGGTGAAGATTTCGACGTTGCCAGGTGAGGTACATATCAGATTCCCATTCGAGGATCATCCATGAAACGCGAGGGCACATGACCCGCGTGATGATTGTATTCGCCGGCCGCGCGGAGGCAAATGTCGTCGTGGGAATAACGGAACCCCGTTGGGGTTCATGATGGGGGTGCGATGGGCTTTCCCAGGGTAGCGGCTGCGCCGCAACCCTGGGCTGTGATACACAATCCCGTTGGGATTGTAGCCCCCACTCAGCGCTGCGCGATGGATGGGGCACCCTGCACCCTGCCTATGATATGCAATCCCGTTGGGATTGTGTCATGGATTGCGCGGAACGATCGTGATCCGCTGCCCGCCGAGCCATTGTTTGTGTTCGTCGGTGTAATAAAGATAGGTGCGGGCGGCTGGGGCGGTGTAGGTGCCGGGGACGGCCGCCACCAGGCTCAGGGGCAGATCGATCCGCTGGTTCGGCTTCATTTCCCGCCAGTAAAGGACCACGTCACGGCCGCGTACTTCGTAAGCGGCGATGCGTTCCGCCTTGACCAGTTCCTTGAGTTGATCGTGGCGCGGCTCAAGCCCGCCGGGGATACCGACGATGGCCAGCGGCATGGGCAGGCCGTCGTTCATGCGGTTGGTTACGGTGACGTTCGCTTCGGTGGCCGAGCCTTCCGTGATCTTTTGATCGCCAAGAGCGACGGTCAAGGCCAGCGGGCACTTTTCCGAGGAAGACGGCGTGACCGCGTGATAGTTGACGGTCAGAGCATAGGGCATATCGGAACCGTCGGTCATCTTCAACGCGATCGTATGCTCGCCGGAGGTCAATTGTTTGCCGATATCCGGCAGCTTGAGAGCTTCCTGTGTTTTGATGTCGAAGGCGATCGGCTCGCCGACGGGTTTACCGTCCACCAGGATTTGCACGCGGCCGGGCGTTTTCGGTTTGCTGCGGGCCTTGTCGTATTCGATGATCGCCCGCAGGGCAAGGATGGTCGATTGCGTAGAACCGAAGCGGCCGGCCTTGCAACTTTCGGCCAGCCAACGCATGGATTTCTCCACCGCCGCCGCGTAGGCAGGTTCTTTAAGCCAAGCCAGCGTGGCCAGAGCGGTGGTTTCGATCCGGAGGGCATCGCCGCCGCTGCGGGTAATGCTGGTGACCGCATCGTCAACGTAACCCTCCTTGGTCTGTTTGGCCGCGAGTCGATCCATCAATTTCTTGGCGTTTGTTGCATCGCCGACCAGCGACGCGGCGTTGGCGGCCAGGGCGATGACGTAGCTGTCCTTGGTTTCCAACGCCATCCGCTGAACAGCGTCGAGTTCCTTGTCGAAACCTTTCTCGCCGGATTCGAGCAGGGCCCAGACGATATAGGCGTGGGTCGTCTCCTGTGGGGCCCGGCCGAAGCTATCGAGGGCTTTGGCATCCAGCTTGAAGCCGCCTTTCCCGTCGCGTCGGGCCAGCAGCCAGCCGCGCGTTCGCTGGACCATGGCCGCATCGACCTTATAGACGGCGGCCATGTCGTTGAACTCCAGCAGGCCGTAAGCGGTCAAAGCCTCGTGGCCCGGATCGCCGCCAAACCATTCGTAACCTTTGTTCTTGCATTCGAAACTGACCAGTCGGGCGTACCCCTTGTCGAGCATGGCCTTGCTTCGCTCGATCAGGGCGGCGGCCACACCCACATGCGTCTCGAAATACTGGGTGGCCATCACCAGCGGGTAAAGCGTCGAGCTGGTCTGCTCGAAGCAGCCGTAGGGCTCCTGAATCAGCCGTTCCAGGGCTTCGGTCATGTTGGCCAGCGGCGTGGGATAAACAACGGCATTGGCGGCCAGACTGGCGGGTACCACGTCGGCGGGGATCACGATCTTCTGCTCGATGACGGAATTGGCGGCCAGCATCCCGCCGAAAGCAACTTCGATGGGGAAACCGGCGGGTTTGACTTCGAGCTTGCGGGTCACTTGATCGGAATACGCGCCGGCCGCGGCGGCGATGGTCAGATCGACCGGACCGCTGATAGCGCCGATCTTCAGATTGACTATGCCGCGGGCACGGCCATGCGGCGGCAGGGTTATCGAATCGAAACCGGTAACGGCAATGCGTTCATCGGTTTTGATGGTGACCTTGGCTTGCAGTTCGTCATCGGTACCGTTGATCAGCGCCACGGGCAATTCGATAACGTCGCCGGCGGTCACTTCCAATGGCAACTTTGGTTCGATGTAAAACGGTTCGATCGATTCGATCGCACCCGTGGTATGGCCGATGGCGCCATTGGCATCGAACCCGTCGGCGAAAACGCGGAAGGTGGTTACCGAATCACTGAGGGCGAAAGAGACCTCGGCCTTGCCGGTCGTTTCGTCCGTTTTAACCCCGGCGTTCCAATAGATTGTTTCCGTAAAGTCGCTGCGTTCACCCGGTTTCCGATCCGGACGAGCTTCGTGGGCATAAACGCGGACGACCACGAAATCCGAGGGGGCGATTCGTTCCTTGTCGGCCATTTCCCTTGCCGGCAACCGACCCCTCACCTGCTCTGCTGGAAATGGTGCCGGCGCAGCAACTATTGGGGCCATTTCCGGCATGGCCACCGGGGCGGCCACGATAAAGAGTATTTGATCCGCCCCATCCATAACAATGCCGAGATCTTCTGGTCCGGCCATTTCCAAGACTTCCCCTTTTGCGCCGCCGGCCTGCCGCATCAGCCGGTCTCTCTTATACGTCGGCGTGCGCATGGCCAGCACGCGCTTGGCCTGATCGCCGAACTCGGTGAGGAACTTACTCGCATCGTAAAAGGCAAACCGCCGCCAGCCCTGTGTGCCTAAGAGGAGGTCAAGGGCCAGCGGAGCTTTCGGATCATCCGGGTCCAGATAAACATGTGCGTCGGCCAACTCGCGTACTTCCGGCTCCAGAAACACCATCACCGGGAGCCGGGGGGCCTGCTCGCGTTTCTCGATCATTTCGAGCACGCTGTCGTCCGTTACGGTGAGGCCCACCACGGCCGCGACGGGTTGGCCTTTGTCATCGGTGGTCTGGATGGTCAAATTCACCTTCTGGCCGGGGATATACGGCTTATCTTCGAGATGTACCTTGACCTGCAATTGCCGCATGGGTTGGCGATAGAGCAATCGCTCGGCCAGCGGTTTGCCTCTTTCATCCCAGACGGTGGCGACTAATACACCGTCGGCCGTCGAGGGCGGGGTAAACACCACCTCGCCGAGCACGCCGCCTTTAGGATCAACCTTGACCAGACCGATTTCCTGCTCACGCTTGGCCAGGGTGACGGTCAGCGGACCGGTATTCGTACCGCCAACCCTTAAACGCACGGATTCGCCGGCGGCAGTCTGCTCCTCGACCGGCCGTATAACCGCGCCGCCGCTCTTTACCTCTGGCAGCGGATAGGTCGCGTCGATACCGGCCGGCTCGGTGATTTTGACAGTGTATTTGCCGCCCTTTTTCGGGGTGAATTCAAAACGCCCGCGGCCTTCATGTTCGGTGCGGAAGGTTGCGACGGTGTTGCCCTGTGCATCGACCACGCAACCGGCGATATCGGCCGGTTTTTTAGCCGGAGTGCGGGCTTCGAGATAAACGCGGGTGGGCAGGTCGGCCACCAAATCGCCGCTCTCAGGGTATATCTGAAGATCCACGGTATTCAGCAGGATGGGTATAGTCTTGGCGGCCGTCTCCACCACGCCGCCATCTTCGATGACCATAATCAACGCGCCCTCGCCGCGTTCGATCTGCTCGGGCAGCTTGAAGGAGGCCATGCAGTCACCCGCTTCGTCCACGATACTCTGGCCGGCGTCGATTTCCTCGCCATCCACGCGGGCCGTCACGATCACTTTCGCTCCGACGGGGATACCGCCCTCGGCTCGCTCGACGTGCAACGAGGCCTTGACCTGATCGCCCGGCCCGTAGCCGTCGCGTAAAAAGACAATCTGGCTCTTGAGGCGGGGAGCACGGTAGGCGCGAATATCGAATTTGCGTTCGGCCGGGGCGAAGCCTTCGGCGGGGTAGCTGATCTGCACGGTGTATTGACCACCGGCCGTGTCCGCGGGGATCGGCCAGGCGAAACCGGCCACGCTGTTCTCAGTGGTCGTATGGCCGGTGGCTACAATATCCCCTTTCGGCCCCTTGATCTGAACCTGCGCAAAAAGCTTTTGCTCCGCCGGCAACGGGGTATGGTCGTCGGCCTTCAGGATGACCGCCCGAACATACACATGCTCGCCGAGGCGGTAGATGGGTTTGTCCGTGCTGACGTGGGTGAGGTACCGCTCAGACCCTCCCAGATCGCGGGGGGTGGCTTTCTTGGCTAACACCCGGGCGCCAAGCAGAGCGATGGTCGCGATACACAAACCAGATACGATAGACCGTCTCAGACAAACGCAGGTTTTCATGGGTATATTCTCCGAAACCATATTATTGAATCGTCATCCCTTACTTGGACACCGCCGTAGGCTTCCGGTTCCCTGGTTGGAGGTTTATTTTTGTTCCGGTCCGCCGAGTCTCGAATGGCATGGCGTACTAAAGGTCTCATAAGGTACGTGTATGATTGGATTTACGTCGATTGCGCTACTCTTGCGAGTTGTTTCTAATTTGGCCCATTATATTGGCCATGATATACGGCCGGCAGGGGTTATTTTGTGTTAAAGGGGGTGGGGGTGCGGCCGATGAACCATACAGATACAATGGAGTATGGGGCATGAGCCGTTGGTCGGCTCTTTTTATTTATTAGGACCGTAAGGTGGGCGGAGGGATCATGAGGGTTTTAGCTGCCATGCGATGGGATATGGATAGGCGCGTATTAACATGGGTTGTGGCGGTGCTGTTGACGGTCGGTGGCGCGCTGGCGGATACGGCCGATACCACGAACCCGGAGGCCGTGAATGCGACCCAGCCGGCCAAGCCCGCGGATCTGCCGGCCTCGTGCGCCACTCGGCCGGCCAGTCAACCCGCCGATTCGATTATTCTGGTGCGTCTGGGGGATCGGGCGGTCGTCACCCAAGCCGATGTCGACAAGGCTTTGAGCAACGAACGCCCGGAGCGTTTTGAAAGCGTCAAGGAAAGCGTCGTTAACGGGCTGGTGGATGAACGGATATGGGATATGTATCTGGAAGCGCATCCGGATCTGGTCAAGGAAGAAGACGTGGAAAACCAGCTTCTCTATCAGGTCAAGAGATTGCGGCTGAAAACGATTGACGATCTGGCGAAACGCTTGCGTGAACGCGGAGGCACGACCCTGGAAGAGCATCGCCAGCGTACGCGCCGAAAACTGGCCGTCGGCCGTGTAGTGCAGAGCGGCTCGGATAAAGGCAAGACCGAGGAGGCCTTAAAGGCCATCTACGACGCGAATCCGGACCATTTTAACAGCACGCTGGTTTCCGCACGGCAGATCATCCTTCGATCCCCTTGTTGGGAGACCCCTCGACAACGGGAAGAGAAGAAGCAGAAGCTCAACAAAATGCGCGAGGATCTGATCAGCGGCGCCCGCACGTGGGAGCAGTGCATGAGCGAGAGTAACTTCAAGCTGCCCAACGGCGGGCGGATGAACAGTTTCAAGCGGCATGAAATCTCCGAGGCCCTGGCCAAGGCGGCTTTCGCCCTGGAACCGGGACAATACAGCGAGGTATTGGAAACCCGACTGGGATTTCATCTGTTGCAAGTAACGAATCGTAAACAGGGCACGAACACGTTGCCGAACCCGCAGGTCCGGTCGCAGATTCTGGACTATCTGGAAACCGAAGCTACGCGGAATGCACGCGAATCGGTGCTGTCCAAGGTTCCGATCATCGGGGTACAGCCTCCGAGCATGCCGGAATTCATGTGCAAGATATTGGCTTCCCGGCCCGCGCCGACGACCCAACCGGAGACAGCGACGCAGCCAACTGGCGGTAAGCCCACGACGCCGGCAACCAAGAAGCCCGCAGCGCCGGTAACCAAGAAGCCCGCGGTGCCGGCGGCCAAGCCGTAATACGAAGACGCTCGGCGCGCCGGGATGGTGTACACGTCAAGGTCGTTCCTGTCGGCCGAAGCCGGCAATCCATGTCGGCGGTTATGACCGGGCAGATCATGCCGATTGGAATACAATCGTAGCGGGAAAGTTGTCACGGAGGCGGTTGAGGTTGGCGCTGCCGATGCGCACGTCCATTTCAACGGTGTGATTTTCGTAGCGGCGGTCGAGAACCTCGGCGTGTTTTTCGACGAAGGCAACGGCCCGGCCGTCGGCGGTGTTCAGCCGAATGGTCGCGTTGCAGGGCTGGCCGGCGACCTCGTCACGGACCCGCTCGATCAGCTCCGGCAGGCCGATACCATTGCGGGCGGAGATGGAAAGAGCGTCTGGCAGCTTGCGTTGGAGAATCTGCAGTTCGGTCTGGTCGCGCACCACGTCAATTTTGTTAAGTACGATCAGGGTTTTATGACCCGCGCAGCCCAGTTCCTTGAGTACACCGGTGACCGCTTCGTATTGTCTTGCGGCGGTCGGCGAGGAGGCGTCGACCACGTGCAGGAGCAGATTGGCGTGGATGGCCTCCTCCAGCGTGGCCCGGAAAGAGGCGACCAGATGATGCGGCAGGCGGCGGATGAAACCGACGGTGTCGCTCAACAGGGCGTAGTCGGCCCCGCCGAGGTTCCAGCGGCGCGTCTTGGTGTCGAGGGTGGCGAAAAGGCGGTCCTCGACATGCACGCCGGCATCGGTCAGAGCGTTCATCAGCGTGCTTTTGCCGGCGTTGGTGTAGCCGACGAGCGAGATGTTGAAATGCTCGTGGCGGGCGCGGACCTGCTGAATCTTGCGCCGATCAATGGCGGCGATCTGGCGTTTGAGCATGGTGACCCGGCGATTGACGATACGCCGGTCGATCTCGATCTGGCGTTCGCCCGGCCCGCGGGTGCCGATCCCGCCGACGGCGCCCACCCCGGTGCCGCCGCCCGCGCCGGCGATGCGTTCCAGGTGTGTCCACATACCTCGCAGACGCGGTGCGGTGTATTCCAACTGAGCCAGTTCAACCTGGAGGCCGGCCTCGTGGGTGCGGGCCCGGCTGGCGAAGATGTCCAGGATCAGCTCGCTACGGTCGAGCACCTTGCATTTGCAAACCTCTTCAATTTCGCGCAACTGGGCGGGGGAGAGGTCGTCATCGAAGATGATCACGTCGGCCTCGTATTGCTCGACAAGACCGGCCAACTCCTCCACCTTGCCCTTGCCGATGTAGAACTTGGGGTCGAGGCGCGGTCGGCGCTGAAGGATGATATCCTTGACAATGGCTCCGGCGGACTCGGCCAGGGCCTGCAATTCACGCAGGGAATCGACCGCGTCGTGGTCCACGCTCCGATCACGCAGATCGACGCCGACGAGAATCGCGTTTTCGCGCCGTACCGATAAAGATGTTCTCTGGTCCGTCTCCAAGGGCATTGCTTTCCGCGTGGCGGGTCGAAGGGATGCTTGCTCATCTCGCGTCGTTTACGGCCTCCGCGATTGAGTCAGGGTCCGTTTCCTATTCCCTTATACTATAGGGATTCCTCCCCGCGGCGTCAATTCCGGAGGGGTTTTCGCCTATCACGGCTGGAGGTATTCATGACGAAACCGTGCTGAATGTACCCGGCGTGGGGGCGTGATTATTGACGTTTTCGATATAGGTGAAGAATGCGTTCAAGGCATCGGCCGACGGTCCGTTGATGCGGTGGCCGTGCTCATCGCGTAGAAACCTCGGATCGAAGGGGGACCATTGGCAAAGCGGCCATCGGCGGGCCGCGTCGGTAAACTCGGGAAAGGCATCATGCAATTCGGTATGCGGGTAGGGTACGACCGATCCCGCCAGGACGCGCGAGGGGCGCATTTGATCCATCAGGTCGAGCGTTTGTTCCACGTCGTCGTCGGTCTCATTCGGGAATCCAACCATGAAATTGGCCGTGTACGGAACGCCCGCGTCGTTGAGTATCTCCACCGCCTGTAAAACCTGCTCGCGGGTGATTTTCTTTCTGATCGCTTTCAGGACTTGGGGCGAACCCGACTCGACGCCGAAGGTCAACTGCGAACAGCCGGCGTCGCGAAAATAAGCGGCCAGTCGCGGATTACGGCATAAATCGTCCACCCGGGTTTGGGTCCTCCAGGGCAGTCCGATTTCGGACATCAGATCGGCCAGTTCGATCGCGCGCTGCTTTTGAATGGTAACGGTGTCATCCATGAGGTGGATGTAAGGCGCGCCGGCTTTCTTGGCCGCCCGCACGCGATCCCGGACCTGCTCGATAGGATAATTGAACAGCTTGCGGCCGTACCTTCTCGGGCTGCCGCAGAAGATGCAATCGAAGGGACACCCCAGACTGGTCAGGACGGCGCCGAAACTGGACGGAGGATTTTGCCCAATCAACAGTTCGAGGGCCGGATCCAGCATAAGAGCCTCGCGGCTGATTCGACGTACCCAGTCATTGGGCTCAACGTGGGCCCCGCCCAACTCGATACGAATGTCGGGTAGGATATGCCGGGCATCCTCCGCCAGCAGAGCGGCGGCGTCCATCTGCTCGGTCGCGCAACTGAAGGCCAGGATGTCCGGTCGAAAGGTTTCGATCTTATTGCGTAATTCCCGCCGCCATGGCGCCTGCGGATCAGCCAGCGACGCCGGCAGATCGGTTTCCGCGTACGCCTGGCGCATACGCGCGATCGAGCTTGTACGAATATCTCCACCGATTTCCAGGTTCATGGCCTCGACCTGATGACCTTCATTCATCAGCAACCGAGCCACTTGCAGCATCCCGATAGGCAACGGCGTGCTTGTCAGATTAACGACTCTGAATATCGGGGGGTAAACAAGCAATATCTTCATGACGCGATCTCCAGCTACGACATATCCATTGCCTTATCTTATCGGCATATATCGTGGGATTATTGTATTTATGAAGCAGTTCTGGCGGTTTCTTTTTACGGTTTTTACGGCCGATGCCATTCGCCGCAGGCGGGGCAGAGGGGCATGGTGTCATAAAGGCCGGCAAAATGGCCTTGGCGGATGGCGGCCAGCCGCGGGCCGGTCCAGATGGTCCCTAAAGACTGCTCGGTTAATGAGCCGAGGGCATGTCGCCCCAGGAAATCCTGGTCGCAGGTCGTGATCCGGCCATCAGCGAGGACCATCAAACGGCTAAACAGACGTTCGCAGGGCGTGCGGGCCGGGGGGGCCATATCCATTACCGCGCAATTCGGCCATTGCCCGGCATAGTGGCTGGGGCCACCGAGTACCGCCGTACCGGCCTTGATGATCCAGTGGTCATAAAAGGCCTCCGTCTCGTCCAGATTGTCGGCGGTTTTCAGCAGTTCGCAGACGGTCAGAGGTACCGGCTTCTGTTGTTCGCATTGGGTTTTGAGGAAGTTATCGAGATTATTCTGTACGCGGTCGAAATGATCCGCGCCATGAATGCGCTGATAAGTTGAGGCCGTCATCGCATCGATCAACACGTTGAGCACGTCGATTTCGGCGGCGAAAAGCGCGTCGCCAATCGTTTGATCCAAGTGGACGGCCGGGGTACGCACAGTCAGGCCGAAGATGCCGGACCGGCGACAGCATTCGAGGCAACGAACGAATTCCGGGTGAAGCAGCGGATCGCCGAACCCGCCAAGCACCACCCGGATATCGTCGCGCCGGGCCAGTTCGTCGATGAGCCTGCTGAACAGGGCGAAATCCATGGGTCCGCGGCGATCGACGGCCGAGCCGCGTGGGCGCAAGGTCGAGTTTTCCAGCGGGTCGTCGGTGGTCAGTTCAATTTCCACCTCGTTTGGCATTGGGCTGATCGTTTGCCAACGATGCTCCACCAGCCAGCGCGAGACGTTGCGGGCGTCGGGGTCGGCAACCTCCTCAAGGATAGCGGAGACTCGCTCGGCGGCCGTCTGGGTATCGACGATGCAGCGGCCCGCGCCTTGCATGATGGTGGCGTCGGTATTCAGGAAACCGGGCTGGGTGGCGATATCGTGGCGCACATTCTGGGGGTGGTAGGCCGTCGCCCGACCGGGCGGGAATCCAATTTGGACGAGTTCATTTAACAGGGAATTGCCGTAGACGGCCGCGGCCAGACCAGGGGCGGCTTGGGTAAGAGCCATGCGCACAACGCCGCTTTGTTGACCAAAGTGGTCGAGCACTTGGTCGAGCAGGCCCGGATCGAGTAGCGGTGCCGCCGAAGGAATGGCCATGACGGCATCGGCCTGTTCGCGCCGAGCCAAGGCCTCGAAGATCCAGGGATTGAAACATTCGTCATAAACATTCACGCCGCCAAGCCCGCCACGCCAGGCGTCCAGCGACCATTTGCGAGCGGCGGCGAGATACGCTTGCCAGGGGGGCATCCCGCCATCATGGGTTTCGACATGTACGTCCAGACCTTCGGCAGCGGCTCGGGCTTGCGGTTCTTGCGCGCGGTTGACGGCTAAAAACACGCCGGCGAGTCGTTCACAGGCCAGCACGCGTCGCAAGGCGCGCCGCAGCACGGTCTCGCCGCGCAGGTCATCGTTCAGCCGGGCGGGCCGGCCAAAGACGGTTTTCTCGAAATCGGCGGCGATGACGGCGATGATCTTCATGGTTTCGCTTTCTCGACGGCGGATAGCATACGCCGGTCGCATTCGGTAAGAATGTCCTTCAACGCCTCCGCCCCCTCGATCACCGCTTCGACAAAGCGCATGTCGCGATCAAGTTGCCGGCGGGCCCGGGTAATACCCTCGACATCCGCCAGGTTGAGACGTCGATCCGCGCTGAATCGCACCAACTCGGCGTGCTGGACCATGGCACTAACCATTTGATAGATAAGATCCTGCCGACGAATCTTGACGCGGAGGTCGTCCACCTCGGCGATTTTACGATTAAAGATGGCCGGGCGATCGAGTAGTTCGGTCATCTCCTTTAGTAGCGTGAGCATCCGCCGGCAGTTTTTCGCGAATTCGTCGAGATCCGCAAGCCGTTTTTCGATTTCCGCGCGACCGGCTTCCAGATGCGAGGGGTCGTGCCAGTTCGACTCTTGCAGGTAGGCAAAACGCTCGGGCGGGATCGGACGCTGGCAATACTGCGCTTTGACCTCGGCGAGGGTCATGACCCGGGCGCCGGCCTTGCGCACGCCGCCCTCGGTGGCGTCGATCACCCTTCCGGGTATGGTGGAGAAATCGCCCTCGAACTGCTGGAGGTAGGTGAACATCAACTCGTCGGTATAAAGATTATGGCCGTTGGCGTCCTTGACTTTCATCAGGATTCGACGATTGCGGACGATACGCTCCCATTCCTTCATTTCGATGGTGCAGAAGCGATTGAGCTCCGGCCGCCAGGTGTTATGCATGCCCGAACCGGGCGTGTAATACACATGGTTGGTGTAGGCTAGGTCTTGCCCGACGAATACGATCGGATCGCAGCCCAGATAAACGGCCAAATAGAAAGTCAGATGGGCGACGGTGGCCCCGGCCTTCAGTCCGCCGCGGGCGGCCAGGGCATCGCCCACGCAGAGCCGGGCGAAGTGATTGTTTAACAGGGAGATGGGGCCTTGATAGGTGTCGATCACGTGCCAGTTGACCTTCGGTTCGGCCACCAGATGCGTTTTCGGGTCGGACAGGTTTTCGAAGAAGCGCTTGGATATCTCATGGTAGTCGAGAGCGGTAACAAAATCGGGCTTGATGCCCCGCTCCAGGAGCATTTTGAAGGTGGTCTGCACCGTGCAGATAACGGCTCTACCCTGCAACTCGGCCAACAGGTCAATATTGCGGCGTAGGGAGGGGCCGGCGGACACGACGATCCCCGGGTAACCCTTGAACCGATCGCGGAGTACGTCGATCGGCGGGGTGGACAGGTAGGTGGGCAGATTATAGGCCACGTTGCGGGCGGTTATTCGAGAGTTGGCCACCAGGGTCATGATGCACATGCGGCAATAGGTCAGGTGGTCGGCGATCAGTTTGCGCATGGCGGCGTGAAAATCAGCGGCCAGCCGTTCCGAGGCGGGGTGGGCGACAAACTGGGCCCCGAGCATGATCAGGGTGTTGTGCGGTTCGAGGCGGGTCTGGATCTCGCCCTTGTCGGCGCGGGTCAGGAGGATGCATTTGGAGTCCGCGAACATATCGGCCAAATCGACCGTTTCCATGGCCGCCCGCAGCAGGTGCAGGTTCGGCTCGCAGACGATGATAAACGCGTCGCCCTTGAGCCGCTCATAAAGCTTGCGGATATGCAGGCCCAGGCCGAACCCGTTGACCACGAAGCAGAATTTGTTTTCGATGGAAACGGTAGCGGCGAACTGTTCGGCCTCGGCGTCCGGGTTGATCCGGCTGTGCAGGTATACCCGCCGGTCCGAGCCGGGTACGCTCACCGACACCGTCACCCCGCCGCGCTTGCCCGGCTCGACGAGCACCGACCCGTCCGGCTCGCACTCGTCGATCCGCTGGGCCAACCGCCCGTCGGTCCGAAACAAAGCGGTCATGTTCCGGACGTAGAGGTCCGCCTGGGTTTGCGATGGTTTGATAACTTCAGCCACGGACACAGATTATATGGCGGGGAATGATGATGCAATATCAACCGGTTTGCGCGGGATTTTTTAATTGTCCTAACGGCGGCATACCCCGGGCAGCAATGTCCTAACAATTACTCTCAACTTTCGCATCCCGGCGCATTCGGTTCAACTGTGGGTACGACAGCTGTGCGCCCCAACGGCCTATCGAACGCATGAGACCCAATCCACCCAGGGCCGAGGCGATTCGCCCGTATTTCCGATAAAAAATATTGAACAGAAGATAGGGCCGGCGGCGTCTCGGGTCGCTCGGAAGTCGCCTCAGGATACCTGGCCACGAATAGAACCGGCGATACGCCGCGAGGTATCCGGTCTCCAATTCCTGAGCCGTCATGCCGGCGGGCTGAAAAACCGCTCTTGAGGTGTTGTAATGGGTCAGGTCATGGTCGAGTATCCGATTCTCCTTCAACAACCTGGCATATAGGGTCGTACCGGGATACGGCGTAAGAATATGCGTGGTCATTGTTTCGACCTTCTGATCGATAAGCCATTGGGTGGTACGATCAAACACCTCTGGTCTATCCCGATCGAATCCGAAAACCACACTTGCATTCACCATCATGCCGCGATTATGGATCTTCGCGATCATGTGTTCGTACTCATCAATATGGTTTTGCTTCTTGTTTACCGCTCGCAGATTTTCCGGATTAAGGCTTTCAAACCCAATGAACAGGCTGCGGCAACCACTTTCCGCCATGAGGTCAAGGATGTCGTCGTATCGACCGATGTCGGCGCTGACTGCGGTATGCCAGGTAAGGCCGAGCGGCCGAAAGGCTTTTAACAGCGTACGGGCAAAAGCCGGATTCGCGATAAAATTGTCATCAATAAACATCACGTGCCGATCGGGAAGAGAGGCGATCTCTTGAAGAATGCTCTCGACCGGCTTGGCGCGGTAACCGGGTGGCAGGTTGGGAGAACTGTTGTAGCAGAAGGCGCATCGCCAAGGGCAACCTCGGCCGATGGTCAGCGTATTCGTATACAGGTAGCGCTTCTCGGCGATCAGTTCCCATCGCGGGATGGGGATCAGGGAAGGATCCGACGGCTTCTCGCGCCGGTAGGCGGGCTTCAGTGATTTCATCTCCGCGTCACGCAGGACCGTGTTCCACAACTGTTCGGCTTCTCCGATCACGATGGCATCAGCGTGTTTAACGCATTTTTCCGGGCAGGTTGTGGGGTAGATCCCGCCCAATATGACCGGAATTCCTTTTTGACGATAGGAATCGGCTATTGCCCACGACCTTGGGGCCGTGTCCGCCTTCACGCTTATCCCGACGAGGTCCGGACGATCCGCGAGATGCAACCGCTCCCCATTCTCGTCCGTAATGGTCACCCGATGGTGCTTCGGCGTCAGCGCACCCAGAATGAGTAATGACAACGGGGGCGCCATCAAACGCTTGAACGCCGAATCCATAGGCCGCATGGTCACTCTGGGTGAGATAAGCTTAATCCACATTCGTTTCTATGGCCTTGCGTAAGTCGCCGAGTGAACCTTGGTATCGACGATAACGGGCATACCATCTGCTCTACACGATTCTTCGATGAATCATATCCCGAAGTTAAGCACGGTTGCGGCCACCGGCTTTTCGACGTCGGCGAAGGCGTCTGCTCGGTCGCGCTTCTCGCGAGCGCAGCCATTTAGCAAAAGAGGACTGGCTTTCTCCGGAAGGTTTGCCGGCCAAGAGACCTTCCACACTCAAGTCTTCGTCGAGATCATTCCAATGGATGCCTAGCCCTTTGCCGATCAATCGCCAGTTTCGCCGTTCGGCGGTGCAGCCATGAACCAGCCGGGGAAACCAAGCCAGAGGGACCGAGATCGTACGGCCATCACTCAAATCGACCTTGAGCGTATCCTTGCTTACCTGGACATCCTGGGCAAAGGGAACTTGAATTTCAACCGTGGAAGTAGTCATTCCAGGCCTCCAGCAATTGGTGACGATTCTTGAAAAGAATAGTGCTTACTTGGCCCAACTCTGACCTTTTGAAACCGCCGCTTCTGTCTTAGCGCACAGGATCGAGCCAGAACTTGGCCACTTTCCCCTCCCGTTCAACATGAATGTGTATCGGCTCGTCACGGTCCGTGGCGTAGAAAAAAAACCGGTAAGGGCCTTGTCGAAGTACGGTGGGCATCTATTCATGTCCTTTGTCCATCAATGACGCAAAGGCAGTTTTTATCTCTGCATTCACGCTTTTATGATAATTTCCGCTTTAGTGTTTTTCAATAGTTGCCCGCATGCGTTCATTCGCCTTGGCCACGAGTTCGAGCATATAGGCCCGTTCGTTTTCGAGGGTGACGTTCCAGTCCTTGTCCTGTTTTGAAAGGTCGAATACCCAGAGGGCGGAGAGGGGTACGTTGTATTGCACGATGGCCTCGATAAGTTCCTGAAACGCGGCCCGTTCCTGTTCCTTGCCCAGGGTCGCGGGCGCTCCAAATTCGCCAATGAATACAGGTTTTTTCGCTCGGCGGGAAATTTGCTGAATCCTATCGATCAATTCGGTGAGATTTTTCGCGGCGGCGGAATATGGCTCCTTGCCCTGGCGGGGATAGATATGCACGCAAAGCGTGTCGATGGGATCGGGGTTGTCTCGCAGGAGTATTTCCTCGAACTGTTCCAGCGAATCCGGTTTCCAGCTTTTTTCCTTGACATTATGCCAGGCACAGTAACGGGGGACGGAGTTGCCGGTAATGATGGTCCGATGGGAATCCAGAGAGCGGACGGTTTTGGCGAATTCGACGAAGGCGGTCAGCATGTGCGCGGCCTTCAGTTCGTCACGTTCAGTCCTGGTCAGTGCGGTTTTCAAAGTGGGCCAGACCGGCGGGCGATGCTGGGCGGCGTTGGGCAGATCGGCATGGAGATTATATTCGTTGCCGAACTCCCAACCCCAAATCGCCGGCGAATTCCGGTAACGGGTGACGACTTCGCGAGTGTATTGCCTGAGGAAGGCGATGGTTTTACTGTCCGGGTTGCCGAATTGATCGATCGGCTCGCCCACGATATCCGGCATGACGGAAATATTCCAGGACAACGACGGGATCAGGCCTATATGATTATTCTCGGCGGCGCGCACTATCTCGTCGAGCAGCTTAAAATAGGCATCCTTGTCCCGCAAGTAAAGCTCCCAATCGATCGGCCAGAAGCCGCCGCACAGGAACCGGACAAAGGGGATACCCGCCTCGGAAAGTTGCCGCAACCCTTTCTCGTAGGACTTGTCGGCAGGGTCTTTCAACGTGCGATAAAAGAGATTGAAGTAGTTGACGCCGATGCCGCGATAAGGTTTACCTGCCTGGCACAGGGCACCATCCTTGACGGTGAGGCCGGGCGGAGGGTTGTCTTGATCGGCCCCAATGGCTACCGCGGCCAGGCAAAAAAACATAACAACGGTGTTACGGATCGTAAATGATTTCATATGATTATACTCTCTCGGGTTCTTCTTGGCGTGACCGTTCAAGCACTCTTCACGCCAACTTTTCAAACAAAGGTCTGTCGACTTGTTCAGCTTACTTTATCCGGTTTTTCGACGGATACGTATTCCCTTTAATGAGGCTACCGTAACCGTACCCACAAGATTGGTTAATGCGTGTTTCTCCAACACAAGCTCCAGCACGTGCCGGTAAGCCGAAAGGCTTTCCTTATCCCAGCGTAACAGTAGAATACCGGGATGGGTTCCAGGTGGGTACTTGTGGATGTCGCCAAACTCTTTATCCGTGGTAATAAAGAACATTCCCTCCTTCGCAATCAGAGGCCAGAGAATCAGATCCGTGTAACCGCCCCAACCCTGCTCGATCACGGTGGCAACGGAGTAACCTCTAGCGAGCAGAATCTTGGCTATCGAGTTGGACAGAGATTCATCCAATTTGATACGTAGGGACATTTATGCCACCAGGGTATTGTGACTGGCTTCGGCCGCGTAGTACAAGGCGGCTTGTAGATCTTCACGAGCTAATTGCGGATATTCGGCCAGTAGTTCCTCCATGCTCATCTCGGCCAGGCTGGCGACCAGGATCGCCACGGGGATTCGCGTGTCCCGGATGCAAGGTTCGCCCCCCTGTAAATCCGGGTCGCATACGATTCGATCATGCCAATGATCATCATTCATTATCTTTCTCCTGCAACATTCGCGGCCGCCTGATGGCGCGAATGGGCATTTCATTATTCCAGTCCTTCGTGTCCATGCCGGTCGTCTCGGCCCCTGATACGAAGTATAAAGTACATGATATCGTAAAATCACAGTCATTTCCATCATGGTGTAAACCTGGCTGCCTCAAACTATTGAACATCCCTCGACCTTCAGCGCTACTCGGAGTCGGTCGAGGTATTGGCGGCGCGGAATTTCGACCGCTCCGAACCGGGCCAGATGCGGCGTGAGAAATTGGATATCCAGTAAAGTGAATCCGCGATCTTTCATCCGTTCGACCAAGGCCAGCAGGGCGATTTTGGATGCGTCGGTTTGACGGTGGAACATGGATTCGCCGAAAAACGCCCCGCCGATGGCCACGCCGTACAGCCCGCCGGCCAGTTCGCCTTCCCGCCAGCTTTCCACGGAATGAGCGAAACCGAGGTTGTGCAGGGCCGTATATGCACCGATGATTTCCTTTGATATCCATGTGCCTTCCTTGCGGCGGGCACACTGGCGAATGACTTCCTCGAAGCAGGTGTTGATCCGAATCTCGAATCGCCCGCCGCGATAAAGTTGGCGCAGGTTCCGGGAGGCGTGGAAACCATCCAACGGAATAATCGCCCGCGGATCGGGGCTGAACCATTGAATTTCGCCCTCCACGTCCATAGGGAAGATGCCCTGGGCATAAGCGGCGAACAGCAGTTCGGGGGTAAGCGGAAGGGTCTGCATCAGCGGTGCTCGACGGTTTATCAAGGACTTGAGAGTACGTCAATTTCCGACCAGGCCACCCAGCTTGGCGATTCGGTGGTCACCAGGCGAAGCCGGGTCACTCCGGCTATCTTGGGCCGAATGGCCATTTCGATTTTCTTTCCGTTTTCGGTTTGCCCCGAGAACTCATAAACTTTCCTTGATGATCCATCCTTGAACGTGGCCACGATTTCATGTTTGGTGGTCCCCGGAGGGCTCTGCTCGATGGTTACGATCAACTTGTTCATATGACGCGGACGATCAAAGACGATTTCAATCCAGCCGGGAGCGCGTCCACCGGAATTCCAGGCCGTCGCCGGATCGCGATCAAAAGCATTTTCCCATAATTCATAGTTACCGGAAACCAAAACTTCCTTGATTGCCAGGGCCTTGAGTCGTTCGCGGACGGCTTCGCGGCCGCATTGGATATACTGTCTTGCGGTCCGGCTATCGTAAGCTTCGGGATTCCAGGTATAAGCCCCGATGGTTTCAACGACCCCGACGCTCAACGCATTCCATCGGGTTTCCAGTTCATTGGCGTTTCCCACGTAGCCCGCCAAGTTTTTGGGCAAGCCCGCCTCGCGTCCGGCGAGCGGCATAAGTTGGTTGATGAAGCGGATGGTATTGTTGTCCCAGAGAAACGCCTTACGTCCGCAGGCTTGGGCAAACGCCTCCGCCCCCGCGACGGTAACGTCGTCCGACCAGACGCCGCCGTCGCCTGTCCAGAAGAAGGGTATCTCCGGGGGTAACTGTTCGCCGAGTATCTTCAGATAGAGCATCCCGGCCTCCAGTGAGCCGGCGATCAAATTCTTGCCCGCGATGCCGCCGTAAGGCACGGGGCAGAATATGAAACGAACGTCGGCGTCCAGGGCCTTGATATGCCGGTAGATTGCGTTGGTGATCGTGGCATGTTGTTCGGCCAGTTGTCGAGCCTCTTCCAAGGTCTTGCCTAGTCCCAGATCGTCGAAATTCACCGTAAAGCTGCGTATGCCCGCATGGTATCTTTCTTCATATTCACGCAGGACATCCGCTAAAGGTCGGCTGCTCAGTTGATCCCCGGCCCCGCCGAGATAACAGAACTCGATGTAATGCGCGTCGCAGAAATCCTTAATGATACGGATGTGCTCTTTCAGCTTCGCGAAATCGCCACCTTGCGGCCGAATCCCGCAGTGCATCAATAAATTCATTTTGCTTTCCGCCATTTGGCGAAGCCGATTGAGCAACACCTCGGTCTCCATTCCAAACCCCAGAATCAAGCCTCGGTGTTGGAAGGCGGGCCAATCCCGAATGACGGCGCCGCGAACGGCCATCTTGCCGTCGGACAAGATGGCCAGGCGTTTTAGAGACTGGAGAGCATAAAATACGCCGGCATCGTCTCGGCTTTGAATGGTGATCGAAGCCCCGTGTCGCTTTTTACAGATTTTTAATAGATAGCGCTGGGCCAAGGGCGCGGAGCGAGACTTCGCGGGCGAGGGTTGGATGCCGTCCGTTCCGATTTCGATGGTGGTGAACGATTTTTCAGTCGCGGTGTCTGTCAGGGGGATATTCCAGGATTCGGCGATACGGCCAAGTTCGGCGCGGATAGGTTCTTCCGGCATGGGTGAGCAGACGATGGCATCACCGACCGGAATCATCTCGTCGGTATAAACCGCCTCGACCGGCGGGGGAACAACGCAAGGCAGCGTCAACGATGGTGGAGTATCGGAAGGTTGGGTCGTGGTGGAATCACCGCCGGCCAACGCCGGGGCTGCGCAGATAAAAATTAAAAACCATAGGGCCATGAACCCCAGTTGTGAGTACGTACAACAATCTGCCTGGATGATGGATGTATCCCTGTTCATGGGTATGTCCTTGTTGAAACTGGCGCGGTGGATGGCGGAGTATCGCTTCGGTTGCCGACAACTCAGCCGGCCATGCCGGCCAGCTTGTCCTCGATCATTTTGCCCACGATTTTCGGATCCGCCTTGCCACCGGAAATTTTCATCACCTGCCCGGTCAGAAAACCGCGGGCCTGCTGCATCTTTTTCGGATTGGCCAGGGCATCGCGGACGGCTTTTTCGTTAGCGGCGAAAGCCTGCTCGACCCATGCGCCCATTTGCCCCTCGTCGCGGACCTGAATCAGCCCTTCGGCCTCGGCGATTTTTTGCGGCGCGTCGGGGCAGGAGAGCATTTTTTCGGCGATGGTCGCGGCGGCCGTCGCGTTGATCACGCCGTCGGCGGTCATGAGTGACAGTTGTCCCAGCCGTTCGGCGTCGATTCCCAGGGCGGCGATAGGACACTTGCGCTCGTTGGCCTTGGCCGACCAGAAACTGATGAATTGCTTGCCCAGGGTCGGTGGGTGTCCGGCGGCGGCGGCCTGCTCGAACAGATCGGCGGTGGCCTTGTCGCTCAGGATGGTGGCCGCGTCCGCCTCGGTAAGCCCGTAGGCCCGGGCCATCCGGGCTTGTCGCTCTCGCGGCAGCTCGCCCACGGACGCGCGAATCCGCTCCAGCCAGGCCTCGTCGATTTCCACCGGGACAAGGTCCGGGTCGGGGAAATAGCGGTAATCGTGGGCCTCCTCCTTACCTCGCTGAAATTCGGTCACCCCTCGATTGTCGTCCCAGCCGCGGTTTTCCTTGGGCCGTTTGTCGATTACGTAATCACGGTCGGCGAGCCAGTCGCTGATCTGCCGCTCGATTTCATAGGCGATGGCATTGCGCACCGCGCGAAAACTGTTCAGGTTCTTGATCTCGCTGATCGGGGTACGGTATTCCCGATCGCCGTCCTCGATGACCACGTTGACGTTCGGCTCAAAACGCATCTGCCCCTTTTGCATGCTGGCCTCGCTGACGCCCAGGTACGTGACCAGTTTTTGCAATTCGACGCAAAAATTGTAGGCCTCGTCCGCAGAGGCCAAATCCGGCTCGGTGACGATCTCCAGCAACGGTGTGCCGGTGCGATTGAGGTCAACCTGGGTGATCCCCGGATTTTCATGCAGGTTCTTGCCCGCATCTTCTTCCAGATGGGCGCGGCGAATGCGCACGCGGCGCGACTCACCCTCGCCGTCGGTGGGGACATCAAACGCTCCGTCAAAGCTAAGGGGCAGATCGTATTGGCTGATCTGGTAGTTTTTCGGCAGATCGGGGTAGTAATAGCTCTTGCGGTCCCATTTCGTGAAAGGGGCGATCTGGCAATTCAGGGCGAGGGCGGTGCGGACGCCGAACTCGTAAGCCTGCCGGTTCATCACCGGCAGCACGCCGGGCATGCCCAGGCAGACCGGACAGACGCAACTATTCGGCTTGGCCCCAAAGACTACCGGGCAGGGGCAGAACAGCTTGGTCCGGGTGGCCAGTTGAACGTGGATTTCCAATCCGATGATCGGCCGATACTTGTATTGGCTGCGTTGCATGATCTTTTTCCGAAAAAACGCTGGGCGCGACACGGCAAACCCTTTGCCGCGTCCATTATTACCCGATTCGGGCATCGCTGCCAAACTCCTTATCCGGATGGCCGGCCCGCCGGTTTTGCCGAGTTGTCCGGCATCCGATATTTCACGAGGCGGTGTTATTCCGCTTGGCGGGCGGGTTTTATCGTCACTTGACATCAATTGTATAGTTTAGGACGGTGAATAGTTCATAAGCCAGCCAAGAGGGAAAGTGGATGCCGCAGTGCCCCTACATTGTTCATTGCCCTTATTTCAGTAACCAGGCCCGTACCATTCCGGGGGTCGGTGCGCCCTGTCGAAGCTACCAACCCCCAGCCATGCGTTCATTAGCCCCCGGATACAAACTCAAATATTGTGCGTCCACCTGTTACTACTGCGCCCGTTACCGTGTGGCCGAGGCCTTGGGGGAGATGAGCGTACCCGCCGAGTTGCGTCCGGATCAGGTCGCGTACGCCAAGGAAATCATCGAGAAACACGAGGCCGAAGGCCTGCCCGGCGGATAGCTCAATGCCCCATCGTTCTCTGGCCCTATCTTTCACGCTCGAACTGCGGATATTTACGCCACCCGTCGGCCATGCTAACCTGCCTTTAGTTTTGGTGCGGCGGTGGAGGTATCTCCAGTCCGCAGGCATGGGTTCCGAAAGCCGTACATACCTCAAGCATATATGAGGAGGTCTTCTCGCCATGAAGTTCGCCAAACTTCTTATCATTATGTTGTTGGTTCCCCTAGCTTGGAGTTCCGTGGTCGGGGCCGCCGACCGGCAACCGGCCGTACAGGTCAATCCCAAGGAGCCAGCCTTGCCCGAATTGCTGGTGCGGTTATGGCAACTACACGTAAATCACGATCTGCATAACCCGTTGACCGAGGCCGGCGCGCCGGCGGCACTGTTTCAACGGGTGGACCCCAAAAAACCGGTGGTCTATCAACCGATCATAGCGTTGGGTATGGAAACCCGAACATGCGGCGGCTGGTACGCGGCGGAGCGGAAAGCCGCCTTGCTGCCCGCCGACAAACCGCCGACCAGACACGAGGTGTGGAGCATTCGTTATAAGCAGCCGGAAAGCGAGCATAAGGATATGCGGTTCAGTTTGCCACCGCTGGAGGCGGGCAAGACGGAGTTCGATCCCGGCGAGCAAGTTTTCGGCTTATGGGTCGGCAACGAGAGCTTTCCGGGTGAATATATTTTTACCGAGCCCGAATGGGTGACGCGCGTATCTCCCCGGCTCAAGGAGCAGCCTTATAAGGCGATGATTTACCCGGCGGTGGATGAGAAGACGGGTGCGTTGGTCCCGAACAGTTATATCGTGACTTGGGAATATTCGACCAACGACGATTTTCAGGATGTGATGACCCGGGTTGAAAATGTCCGGTTGATCCCCGCTGACGGGGCGATGTCGGGAATTCTCGCGGAGGGCGCGGCGGCGAGGAAGATGGCGGACGGGTTCAAGTTTACCGAGGGACCGGCGTGGGATTCACGGAATGGCGTGCTGTATTTCAGCGATATCCCGGCGAACCAGATCATTCGCTGGGACGGCCGGCAGGCGTCGGTGGCCCGGGAGAACACCGGCGGCTCGAATGGATTGATGTTCGATCGCCAGGGGCGGTTGCTCGCCTGTTGCGGCACCGCGCGTCGTCTGGTGCGCGATATCTTGGGGAACGAACCGGAAGTGCTGGCGGAGAAATATAAGGATGCGCGATTAAACGCTCCGAACGATCTGTGGCTGGACGCCGAGGAAGGGATTTATTTCACCGATCCACGTTATCGCAAGGGCGAGGCGTCCGACATGAAGGAGGAGGCCGTCTATTACCGGGACACGGCCGGCAAGGTCCATCAGGTGATCGCCGATCTGGTCAAGCCGAACGGCATCGCCCTTTCGCCCGACGGCAAGTGGCTTTATGTGCTCGATAACGGGGCGGACAAGTTGTATCGCTATCCGATCGAGGCTTCCGGCAAGCTGGGCAAGGGGACGTTGATCGCCCGGGTGGAGTTCCCCGACGGGATGACCGTGGATCAGCAGGGGCGGTTGTACGTGACCTGCCGTGGCGGCGTGTGGGTGTTGACCGGTGAAGGCAAATGGATCGGCCGCATCGATATGCCGGAGCATCCGAGCAATTGCACCTTCGGGGGAGCGAAGGGCAACATCCTGTTCGTCACCGCTCGCGGGACGTTGTATGCCGTGGATACCCAAACGCGCGGTTGGCATGTACATCTTGACGGAGCGAGGAATTGAGGTTTTTTCTTTGCGTACGCCCCAGCATGGGCATGTGATATCCACTTGCCCACGCCATTATGTTACGAAGTTTTCTCGGAGAGCGCGGTTGGCGCTTATCAGGCGGGGCTCGGGGTTTTCTGCATTGTCGATTGGGGCATACCCTTCGGTAGCGCGGTCGGTGTTTCCACTTCCACGGCCGCGGGCAACTCGATATGAAAACAGGTGCCTCGACCGGCCTCGCTGGTAACCTCGATTTTGCCTTGATGCGCGTCGATGATCCGTTTGACCACCGAAAGACCCAACCCTGAACCCAGCCCCATGTCCTTGGTTGTGTAGAAAGGGTCGAAGATGTTCGGCAATACGTTCGGTTCGATTCCGATGCCCGTATCGATCACGTCCAGCAGGACGGTTCGCCCGTGTTCTCCGACCCGGCCGGCGAATTCCAATCGGCCACCGTCAAGCATGGAGTCGGCCGCGTTGATCGCCAGGTTGATGAACACCTGGGCCATCTGGACCCGATCGACCATCGCCATCAGCGGAGTGTCCGGGAACCGGCGGACGAGCTCGATATGGTGGCGATCCAGCCGCGGCTGCACGAACAGCACGGCATCGTTGACCACATCATCCAGCCGCGTCGGAGTCAGATGCACCGGCTCGTCTCGCGACATCGACAGTAAGCGGCGCACGATCATCTCGATGCGATACAGACCCGCGTCCATCAGGTCCAGCAGTTGCATCATCTGTTCGGGATTGTCGCGGTTCCGGCGAATGATCCGCGTGCAGTTCTGCAAGCCGTCGAGGGGGTTATTGATTTCGTGGGCCACGACGGCGGCCAGTTCGCCGATCAAGGCCAGCTTTTCGCTACGGGTCAGTTGCCGCCGCAAGCGGTCCTCTTCCCGGCACTTGGCCTTGAGTTGTTCCGTGATGCGATCGAGCGATTCGGCCAGCTTGATGAAATCGTCCTTCGGGGCGCAAGTAACATGGCGACCAAATTCGCCACGGCCCAGGGCGTCGGCCTCCTCGCGCAAACGATGCAGGCGGCGACGCAGGCTCCGTTCACCCAGCAAGGCCACCAGCCACGCCGACGCCAGACCGGCGGCCAACATCGCCACAATCCCCCAGCAATGATGCGGAAGGGTGAGCAACAAAATCAGCCCAAGCCCGCCGAACAACAAGGTAAAAACCAGCAGGTAACGATGCCGGGGGCTGAGATGGGGATTCGCGAACATGGTGCTATTGTAATACGGTTTGGTCTCGGCGTCTCGCAAAAAATCTATTTCCTTGTCAACCACCACCCAGCCTCGCCTGGACATAGCCGGCCGCTAGCAAGGCGTATGCCATCACCGCCCCGGCGATACCTAACCACGACCAGCGTCCAGGCCGCAAGGCCGCCGGCAGCCGACGCGGTAAAACCACGTGGTTCCAGATCAACAAGCAGGTGGTGAACATGACCGTACCGGCGAAACCGACCACGCTGCTGAACAAGATCAACCGGCCGGGTTGAGCTTTAGGTAACGTCAAGACCGAAATCGTGCCCGCCAGGAGCACAAAAAACCAATACCAGGTGTTATGCGGCAGGCGGCGGGCTTGGGGGAAATAGGCATTGATCACATCCGTATGTACCCGACTTACCGCATCGATGGTGGTCATCCAGGTATCCGACAAAAATGCCGTGGCCAGTACAAGAAAAAGCACGCCGCCGGCCACGCCCCACGCCGCGCGAAAAAATTCCGCCTGGGCGGCCACCGGCTGGGCCTCGGTCGGTAGCTTTTGTTCGGGAAAAAGAAGGGCATACGCAAGCAGGCAAGTTAGCAACGTGGTAAAAAGATTACCCAAAACCCCGATACAGTTGTCCGTCCAGAGAAAACGTCGCCACTTGCACCACCGGCCGAGATCGGTTTCCGTGCCCTCGGGCAAGAAACCTACCTGCGGAATGACCTGCGGCTTACCCGTGATCGGACTGGTAATCCGCCCTATATGGGCGGCCATGCCCGCGCCCTTCTCCCGAAGCCAGTAGGAATAAAACAATGTCCAGAATCCGCCCAACCCGGCAAAGGTGATGGCCGTCAATAGTTTCGTCGCGTCCGCGTCGTCCCACGCCCGATCCACGGGCCACCGGGGCACCACCAACCCGGAAAGAAACTCCCCGAGCCGCGACAGCACCGCCCCCTGCGCGCATGCCAATATCAACCCTACGATGGTCACCACCGCGATAACCATCATCAACCGCTCGATAAACCGATATACCACCTTTGACAGCAACAGCGCGGCCAGGAACACCGCGATAAACACATACGCCCAGAACAATCGCTGGGCCTCATTATTCCAACCGCGGGGAAAATCGGTCAGCTCGTCCATCCCGCCGGCGGTTACGAACCCCCCCAGCCACATGAACGAGACGGTCATCAGCATCCACATGAACAAGGCCAGCCACCGGTTGAGACGGATAAAACCCTGCCAGATGCTCTCGCCGGTCAGCAGGGTGTAGCGGCCGATCTCGAAATTCACCGGCAATTGCAGCAGGCAGGCCGGCGCGAGCAGAAAGAGAAACCCCAGTCCGTACTTGGCCACGATGTAAGGCCACCAGACCAATTCACCCGAACCCTGAGCCAACGCCATCCATACGATCCCCGGTCCGATGGCCTTTAACATCCCCGGAAACACGGGCATCTCTTTTCGTCCCCATGTCGGGAGTATGCCGAAACGAGGATTGACGGGAGAAGTGGAAGCTGGCACATCCTGCTCGCTCATAATCCGGGGATTATATGACAAACGAAAGACGGTACAATGATTCGAGAATGAAATCATCCCAGCAGACCCAAGGGCAATGGACCCGCGAGGAACATTGCTGGACACCGCAAGAGCTAACCTGGCTGCAATCGCCGGAAGGTCGCGAGGTAGGCGCCGCCATGCTCGACGCCGAGCCCGCTGATACACCGGCGGCCATTGCCCGCTGGCGGCAGCGGATCGAGCCTTGGCAGGTCACGGCGGCCTGGGCCCAGGTCTTGCTGCGCCGCGCGGCCCGGGTCAAGTTTACCCGCGCCGACGAAATGCTTTTTGAGCGGATCGCCCTGGAGCAGGCGACCGATGAAACCGTCGCCCGATACAAGGCCGACCGCTTCGCCGCGAGATTTGCCGGGCGAACCGTCGCCGATCTGTGTTGCGGGATCGGCGGCGATGCCATCGCCTTGGCCGAGCGAGCCCATGTTCTTGCCGTTGACTGGTCCGCCGCGCGCGTGACCATGGCCGAACATAATGCGGGCGTTTACGGCCGGCGGGTTACCGGTCTGGTGGCGGACGTAACCATGCAACTGCCCGACGCCGATGCGGCCCATATCGATCCCGACCGTCGCGCGGACGGCGCCCGCCGCCATCAACCCGAGGAAAGCTCGCCCGGTCTCGACGTGCTGGACCGCGTCGTACATCGCTATCGAAATGTGGCGATGAAACTTTCGCCCGGTGCCGATATCGACGCCACGTTTCCCACAGGCGAAATCGAACTCATCAGCCATCACGGCCAATGCAAGCAGGCCGTCATCTGGACGGGAGAGCTTGCCACCGCTTGTCGCCGAGCGACCGCCCTGCCGGAAAAGGAATCCATCGCGGCCGATACCCATGACGATCTGACCTGGCCGGAACCGCGTACTCCTGTTGAGGGCGATTATCTTTACGAGCCGGACCCGGCGGTCATTCGGGCTAATTTGGTAGGATTACTGGCCCGGCGACGTAACCTGCAACCGATCGATCCACGAATCGTGTATCTGGTCGGTACGCAACCCGTGGCCAGTGCCTTGCTGGTCGCTTTCCGGGTGATCGACGTTACCGAGTGGGCCGGCCGCAAGGCCCGCGCCTGGCTGAACCGACACGATATCGGCAAGATCGAAATCAAGACGCGCGGATTCGCCGCCCGGCCAGAGGAAATCCAAAGCCAGCTCCGCCTCAAAGGCCGCCGCCAAGCGGTTTTATTCCTGACCCGGATCGGTTTGAAACCGATGGCCATTCTGGCTGAACGGATCTCGCTTCCGGCGGGCAACTCGCGGCATCACCTGTAAGATGATTGCCGGTCCGGATCAATACCGCTAAGGTAAACAATCAAAAGCCCGGCCCGAGTTCGCCAATATGCGTTTACGGGTATACCGGGGATGGAGAGAAGAAAGTAATGAATGTTGATCGAGAGCATGTGGGTGTCTGGTATGTCGTATTGATTTCCTCGGTGGCCGCTCTCGGCGGTTTGCTGTTCGGCTATGATACCGCGGTGATCTCCGGAGCGATTGGCTACGTCCAGCAGCGTTTCGAGCTAAACATCGATCAAAAAAGCTGGGCGGCCGCCTGCGCGCTGGTAGGCTGTATTGTTGGGGCGGCTCTGGCCGGCCAATTGGCTGACCGGTTTGGCCGTAAGAAAGTCCTTCTACTCTCGGCGGTGCTGTTCACCGTGTCCGCCTGGTATTCGGCGGTGGCCAATGACCTGACGCAACTGGTATGGGCCCGGATCCTCGGCGGCCTGGCGATCGGCATGGCTTCGATGATGTCGCCGCTTTACATTGCCGAGGTTTCTCCGCCGAGCATACGAGGCCGGCTCGTTTCCTTGAATCAGTTCGCCATCATCTTTGGCATGTTGGCGGTTTATTTCGTGAATGCCTGGGTGGCGTCGTGGGGAAATGAGGCCTGGAACATCGCGAAAGGCTGGCGGTGGATGTTCGGTTCGGAAGTCATCCCGGCCGTCCTCTTTGCGGTTCTTTTGTTTATGGTCCCCGAAAGTCCGCGGTGGCTGGCCAAGCAGGGTCGGGATACGGAGGCCCGAACGGTATTGAGTAAAGTGGGTGGAGCGGAGCATGCGGCCGCGGAAATGGAGGAAATCCGCGCTGCGTTGCTGGAGGAAGAAGGCACCTTGAGGCAACTGTTTTTCCCCGGAATCCGCAAGGCGCTGCTGGTGGGCATCGGCCTGGCCATTCTTCAACAGATTACAGGGATCAATATCGTTCTGTACTTTGCCCCGGAGATTTTCAAAAAGACCGGCGTGCTGTCCGCGCAAGCCATCAGCGATACCGTATTTGTCGGGATCGTCAACCTGGTTTTCACGGTGGTGGCGGTTTGGGTGGTGGATAAAATCGGGCGTAAACCACTGCTGATGATCGCATCGGCCGGCATGGGGATTTCGCTTTTCCTTTTGGGGAGGGCGTTTGTCCTCAAGCAATTCACGGGACCGTGGATTCTGGTTTTCGTATTACTTTATGTCGCGTCTTTCGCGGTGGCCATGGGCCCGGTGGTCTGGGTGGTGATGTCCGAGATCTTTCCCACGAAAATACGCGGGCGGGCGATGTCCATCGCCACGGTCTGCCTGTGGATCGCCTGTTTTCTCGTATCCCGGTACTTTCTACCGCTTCTGGAACGACTCGACGGTTATACGTTTTTTATCTACGGTGGCATGTGCGTGGTGTCTTTTATCTTCGTAGGTCTGGTGGTTCCGGAAACCAAAGGTAAATCGCTTGAAGAAATCGAAAGAAGTTGGCTGACTGGACATAAGGGGACGAATATATGACCAGTAAAGAATGCGTGGTGGCCGCGCTTGAACATCGCCAGAGCGATGGGATCCCAATGGATTTCGGCAGCACGGCGGTTACGGGCATGCATGTTCGATGTGTCGCCGGCCTGCGCAAGCATTACGGGCTGCCGCCCGAGCCCGTCAGGGTGATCGAGCCGTACCAGATGCTTGGCGAGGTGGACGAAGCTTTGAAGCGGGCGATGGGCGTGGATACCGACAGTATGGCATCGCCTGCGACACTTTTCGGATTCGCCAACGAAAATTGGAAAACCTGGAAAGCGCCCTTCGGCCAGGAAGTGCTCGTTCCCGAAAAGTTCGTGACCACGGTCGACGCCGCGAACCGCACCTATATTTACCCGCAAGGCGATAAAACCGCCCCGCCCAGCGGAGTCATGCCCGAGGGCGGATATTTCTTCGATACCATCGTGCGTCAGGAGCCGATCGACGAAAGCAAACTCAACCCGCGGGATAATCTCGAGGAATTCGGGCCTGTGTCCGATGGCGATCTTGCTTATTTTCGGGACCAGGCCCGCCGGCTAGCCTCATCCGAAAGAGCAGTGGTGGCCACCTTTGGCGGGCTGGCGTTCGGGGATATCGCTCTGGTCCCCGCGCCCTTCCTCAAACATCCCAAGGGTATTCGCGACATTACCGAATGGTATATCGCCACGGCCGGTCGGAAAGAGTATGTCCATGAGATTTTCTCCGGACAATGCGAAATCGCCCTGGCCAACCTGCCGCGTCTTTACCAGGCGGCCGGCAATACGGTGAACGTGGTCTTTATTTGCGGAACCGATTTTGGCACGCAGACGTCCGCCTTCTGCTCGGTGGAGACCTATCGCGAGCTGTATCATCCCTACTACAAACAAATCAACGACTGGATTCACCAGCATACGCCCTGGAAAACCTTCAAACATTCCTGCGGCGCCGTCGAGAAGTTTATCGAGCCGTTCATTGAATCCGGTTTCGATATCCTCAACCCGGTGCAATGTTCCGCGACCGGAATGGACCCCCGGCACCTGAAAAAAACCTACGGCGAGCAAATCGTCTTCTGGGGCGGAGGGGTGGATACCCAGAAAACGCTGCCCTTCGGTACGCCCGCCGAGGTCCGCGAGCAGGTTCTGGAACGCTGCGAGATATTCGCCCGCGACGGCGGCTTCGTCTTCAATGCGATTCACAATGTGCAGGCCAATACACCGCTGCAAAACATCGTGGCCATGATCGAGGCGGTCAAGGAATTCAACGGCCGGAAATGAGTCCTCCTTTGTGATTGACCGTTCTCAATGACTATTGCGATTGTTTGCTCTGTGTGTACTGGGTGGGACGTTGTCACTCATATGAAAGCACCGTCAAGACGTGCTCGATACGGTTTTGAGGGCCTCGTACCGGTCGCGGTATTTGTCGAGAGGCTCTCTATCGAACGGCTCATCGCCAGGGGGTTGTGTTAGCCGTTTGAGTATAATATTTCTGTCACAATTCCCATCCGGCATCCGTCTTGTCTGTTGAGGAGAGGAGTGGCGTGCAATAGCACGCCCTACGGTTGTTGGGTTTTCCGCGAGGCGCGCCAATCCGCGAG